>NZ_CVTO01000126.1:121782-151274 GCF_900004715.1 Pseudomonas sp. 24 E 13 | reverse complement strand
ATCAAGAGCGACTCGCTTCGCATCGTGGTTACGGTTGGGCGCTACAGAGTTGTGTAGATACCTATGGCTATCGGGGGCAAGCCCCCTCCCACATAAAGCGAACCGCAGTCAGAAAGTGAGGGTGCTGGACACCGACACCTGCCGCGCATCGCCAATAGACACGAACTGCGTGTTCACCGACGAGGTGTAGTAGGTACGGTCAAACAGGTTCTTCACATTGAGCTGGAACTTGACCTTCTGCCCCTCGAGCCGAGTGTCGTAGCTGGCGAACACATCGGCCACGGTATAGCTCGGCAATTCAAAGCTGTTGGCCGCATCCCCTGCCCGCTCACCGACATAACGCGCTCCGGCGCCGACGCGCAGTTGATCACCGCCCAGGATACTGCCGAAGTCATACACCGCCGACAGCGAGCCGGTGTTTTTCGCCACGTTCTGCAGGCGATTGCCTTTGAGGCTCGGGTCTTCGGTGACCTCGGCATCGGTGTAGGCGTAACTGCCGATCAGGCTCCACTTGTCGGTCAACTGGCCGCTGGCATCCACTTCCAGCCCACGGGATCGCACCTTGCCCGCCACGCTGTAGACCGAGGTCAAACCGTCGCCCACCTGCACCAGCACATTGCGTTTATCAATGGTGAACAACGCCGCGCTCGCGGTGATGCGTCCCGGCAGGTCGAACTTGGTACCCAGCTCCCACGCCTTGGATTCTTCAGGGTCCAGGCTGCCATCCAGCACGGTCTTGTTGGCCAACGGCGCGATGGTGGAGTTGGGTTTGAACGACTCGGTATAACTGCCATAGAACGACAGCTCATCGGTGTAGCGATACACCAACCCGGCACGCGGCACCCATTTCTGGCCGTTGCCATCGGTGTTGGCGGTGAACGGCACGCCTTTGCCGGCGTATTGGTCGTACATCTGGTAGCGCGCGCCGCCGACCAGGATCCACTGATCGTTCAGGTGAATGGCGTCCTGGAAGAACAACGAGTCGCTGCGCAGCAGGTCGGTCTGGTTGCTGTCCGGCGCGCTGACTTTGGAGCCCGCCACTTCGTTGCCGTATACCGGGTTGTTGTAGTTGAAAACGCCACGCGGCGTCTGGCGGATCAGGTCGGCGCGGTAGATTTTGCGGTATTCGTCATCCAGGCCGAACACCAGGTCATGCTGCATACCCGCCACATTCACCTTGCCTTCCAGGCTGGCGGTGGCGAAGCGGTCGGTGGTCAGCGCGCCCTGGGTGCCGTCCATGCTGCGGGTCAGGGTGCCGTTGGTGTTGACCTTGACCACGCGTACCTGGCTCGCGTCGTAGGTTTCGCGGTTCCAGCTGTAGCCAAAATGGGCTTTCCAGTCGTCGTTCAGATCATGATCGACGCTGAGGCGGTACAGATCGGAGCGGCCCTCCATGTTGTTGAACGGCTCGTCCAGACGGCGGGTGGCGGGGATATTCAGCGGATGGTTGGTCTTGGGATCGATGGCGGTGCCACGGTCGAACGGCGAAAGAAATTCGCGGTGCTCATAGGCCAACACCACTTGGGTGGTGTCGCCGTACCATGCCAGCGACGGCGCCACCAAGGTCTCGCGGTGGGTGCCGTAGTTGCGCCAGTAGTCTTCATCTTCATGGTCGACGATCAGGCGATAGGCCAGGCCGCTGTCACCCACCGGGCCGGTGGTGTCCAGGCTGCCGCCGCTGCCGTTCTTGCCGCTGCCGAAGGTGGAGCCGCGCGCAGTCAGGGAAGTGGACTGCAGCAGCTCGGGCTTTTTGCTGACGATATTGACCACGCCGCCGGGGTCCTGGATGCCATACAGCAACGACGACGGGCCCTTGAGCACTTCGACACGCTCGGCCGTCGCATTCAAGGCGCGACCCTGCACCACCGGCATGCCGTCCTTCATGATCGAGCCGTTACGGTTGTCGCCAAAACCGCGCAGCATCACCGCGTCCTGGGTACTGCCGAGGGTGTTGGACTGGGTGATACCGCTGATATTGCCCAGCGCATCATCCAGATTGCGCGGTTGTTGATCGCGCAGCACTTGAGCCGGGACCACGTTGACGGTCTGCGGGGTTTCCAGCAACAGGCCACGGGAGCGCATCACCGAGCTGGTCGGCGGCGGCTGGTAGCTGGTGCTGTCCTGGGCGAGGTTGGCGCCGCTGATGGTGGTAGCGCCGAGATTGACCGCGCCATCGGTTGGCACAGGTTCCAGGGCCAGGGTGCGGGCGTCGATCCGGCGGAAGGTGAAGCCTGATTGACCCAGCAGGCGTTGCAGGGCCTGGGTCGCGCTCATTTGCCCGCTGAGCGCCGGGGCGTTGAAACCGTAGGGCGCTTCATCGGTATAGATCACGCTGATGCCGGTCACCCGGCTGAAATCACTCAGGGCCTGAGGCAGCGGTTTGGCTGCCAGGTCAAAATTGAACTGCGCGCTTTGTTGCTCCTGCGCCTGCGCCACCGCCAGGGGCAGCAATGCCACCCCCGACACCATCAGTACCGAGGCTCCCAGCCACTGTTTGACCCAACCGCCCGCCGTCGACTTCATGCTGTGAGAACCCGTGTAGAAAACGCTGTTAATGCGAATTGATCGCAGTTTCATGCACTACACGGATGGGCCGCAGGTTTACCTCACATCAGTGAGTAATTATTTTTTTGTTATTGCGCCTGGATGCGAAACCCCCACCGAGGGAAATGCACGTGCACGGTGCCGCCACGTTCATCAGTACGACGCAGGATCAGTTCTTCGCGCCCGGCAAACAGCAACTCACCGGCCACGGGGTCGACGCCATAGTCGATGGCCGCGATGGTCACCTGCTGTCCCGCCCTGAAGCCGTTCAAGTCCTCGAACGCCTCATCCGGCAGCGGTGCCGGGGTGGCATCGCGGGCGATCTTCAAGGCCTGCTCTGCGGTCATCGGACTGGCTGTGCCGTCGCCAACACTCAACACGCGTTCAAGCCAAGCCAACACGGCCGGATAGGCATCCACAAACGGCGCGGTGACCGGCGTGGCTTTCAGGAACCACAGTGAGTGGGCCAGGGCAAAGTCGGCAATCGAAGGCGCGCCGAACAGGAAATCGCCGGATTCGCGTTGTAGCTGTTGCTCCAGCCGCGTCATGATCGCCGGCCACTGATGCTTGGCCAACTCGGCCGGGAGCTTGCTGGCCGTGCCGCCACTGAACAGCGCGGCGCGGTCGGCGATGAAGGCCTTGATGGCTTCGGGTGGTAATTTGCCGAAACGCACCGCCACCGACTCCGGCTGGAACACCAGGCTCACGGCGTGGGCGAACACGACGCTGTCGGCCCAGGCGGCGAATGCCTGGGTGATCATTTCCTGGCCCGGCGGGAACAGCGCAGGCGCAGCCTTTTCCTGCTCCAGACGACGCGCGATCAGCGCCGTGTCGCAATAGATATCCGCCCCCACCTGCAGCACCGGGGTTTTCCGATAGCCGCCGGTCAAGGCCGTCAGGTCGGGCTTGGGCATCACCGGCGAAATGTGTACGGAATGCCAGGAGAGCCCCTTGAAGCCGAGTAAAAGTCGAGCTTTTTGCGCAAAAGGTGAGGTTGGATAATGATGCAGGATGAGCTCGGACATACGAGGCTCCGGATGGCGAATGAACGAGCAGATTACCGCGCAAAAGGTCCCGACGGTGTAATGGGAACCTATCAGTCAGCGTGATGAGCCACTTGCCGCCAGGCACTCCTTGGCGCTCTTCTTCAATTTCTTGATCAAGCGCTCCTGGCGCAACGCCTCACTCTTGCTCGCGCATTGCTCGGTGTACACCAGCGCTATGGCCGGGCTGGACAGGAAAAACCGCGCGCCCTTGCCGCTCTGGTGCGAAGCGAATCGGCGCACCGGGTCGTTGCTGATACCGCAATACAGCGCGCCATTGGCGGCGCGCACCAGGTAGACGTACCAGGGCTTGGGTTCAGGCGTGCTCACGGATGGATTCGGCAAGGCAAAGGGGCGCCCAGTTTATCAACGACTGGCCTGGAATGCCTTCAAGCCTTTGTTCGCCTGGGCGCGCACGGCGTTTCGCACCAGCGGTGTCCAACCCAGCAGCAGGCCCTTGGTGCCCAACGCCTGGCGCGACCAGCGCCACAGGTCGAACTGATCATGGTGCTCGCAGATCTTGCCCTCGCGAAAGACGAAGCGCGCTTGGATATCGTTGACCACGGTATTGCCGGTCGCGCTGAACAAATAGGTGGCCACCCAGTGTGCACTGCCGGTGCGTTCATCACTGTTTACCTGGTCGAAGGTCAAGGAAAAATCCTTGGCCCGCGTGGTGAGCATGCGCCACATATCCCCCGCGTCACGGCCGCGCAGTTCACCAAAGGCCGGGTCGCTGAACACCACGTCATCGCTGTAGCAGGCGATCATGGCTTCGGCATCCAGACGCTGGAAGGCGCCGTAGAATCGGCTGATCAGGGCGTTGTGGGCATCACTCATGGGCAGGCTCCGCAGGGGTCGAAAGAGTAGGCGCACGATAAGCTGCCCACGCCGCCCTGGCTACTCTCATTCGCCAGGCAAATGGGCGGGCTACGGCGCTATGCCGGTACTGCGGGCGTAGGCGAACAAGTCAACGTCGGTGGAAATACTCAAGCGCTGCATGGCCGTGCTCTTCTGCTTGCTGATCGTGGAGACGCTGCGGTTGACCTGGGCTGCGATCTGGCTGACGGTCATGCCGCTGGCCAACATGCGCACCACCTCGCGCTCCTTGCCCGATAGCTGGGGTTCCCGGGACTGGTCACCGGTGCCGGCCTCCACCAGTTGCATGCGCAGGCATTCGCTGACGAAGGTCTGTCCGGCCTGTATGGCCTTGATCGCCAGGGGCAACTCCTTGGCCGAGGCGCTTTTGGCGACCACCGCCCTGGCGCCATGGGCAAAGGCGGCGCGTAAGGTGGCGACATTGGCGAACATCGTCACCAGAATCACCGGCAACTGCGGATACTGACGATGCAGCAGGCCCAACAGGCAATAACCATCAGCCTGCTGGCCGCCGGGCATGGCGAAGTCGGTGACCAGTACGTCGCACGGTGTATCACCCAGCACGCCTAGCAGTTGATCGGGGCCGTCGGCTTCACCGACCACCTTGCACTTGCCATTCGCCTCGATCACGACTTTTTGCCCGACTCGGACAATGGGGTGATCGTCAGCAATAATTACTCTAAGCATAGGCACCCACGAATGATGGCAACTTGAATCCGCGCAAAATACCTCTGCCTGCGATCATCAACAACTGCTAACAAAGAGCCGCTTGCGGCCGAACCCAATGTTCAGTAGCGGCCACTTTTTGGACTACAACACAATAGGAAAGCGCCTACAGTCAAAACCAGATCGCTGTGGAGATGAATGCTCAGCACCAGCATTCTTCAAATGTCGGACAGGTAATCGAGATAGGTGCACAGCTGTGCCTCGAACCCTTCCAACTGCGCCTTATGCGCAGCGACGCCATCGCACAGGACCTGCCTGATCACACTCACGGCGCTGGTTTCCAGGCCCGCGCCCCCCAGAAACACCAGGCTGCCGATCAACCGATGCAAGTGCTCGGCGGTCAGTGATGCGTTCAACGTCGCACGCGCATGGCGTAACACACGCAGGTCTTCCCAAGCCTCCACCAGCAGGCTTTCCAGCAATTGGTCGACAATGACGTCGCTGCCAAACGTGGCGACCAGCGAAGCACGGGTTGGCCAATTGATAATTGGCATCGCGGCTTCTTTTCCGGCGCGCGGGCCTTCATCGCCCGGCAACCAACGCACCAGTACAGCGTGCAATTGTTCAAGCGTCAGCGGCTTGACCAGCCAGGCATCCATGCCGGCCTTGCGGCAACGTTTCGGGCTGTCGTTTTGCAGATTGGCGGTCAAGGCGATGATCGGCACTCGCTTCAACCTGTTTTCGCGCTCGTGCCGGCGAATGGCGCGGGCCATGCTGTAACCGTCCATGAGGGGCATCCGGCAATCGCTGATGACCAGGTCGAAGGGCCTATGGGTAAAGGCGTCCAACCCCATGAGGCCATTGGCGGCAAGCTGGTGGCCGAGGCTGAGTTTTTGCAGCAGCCAACCCAATAACAGGCGATAGGCCGAATGATCCTCCACCACCAGCACATTCAAGTGCTGCCAATGAGGCCGGGGGGAAAAAGGCGGTTTGACTGTCTGGCTCGCTCCTGCGGTTGAACCTCCTGGCGAGCCCATCAGTACCTCTTCGTGGTGGTTAATCGGGCAGCCGTTTGCGGCATTGGCGCAGTCGCCAGGGCGAGCTGTCACGCAGCAGCGCCAGACATACCCTTTCGAAGGTTATCGACCGCAGCACCTATAACCTTTCAAGTCCATTCAAGCCCATACAACAACTACGAAAAGCACCGCGAAACAGCCTTCAAAACAGCGCGCCAGCCACGCCTGGCCAATGTCGTATTAGTTGTATTTCCCCCTCGCAGCCCCCTCGCTAAATTGTGTCCACCCCAAAAAGAGGGAAGGTTTGCCACTCCCCGGCAACCGCAAAAAACTTCGAAACCGCCGCCAAGCCAACCCCCTCGCTCACTCAGGAACGGGCGTTGACCTGCACGCGTTTCAATCTGCCCGACTGCAATGGAATGAGTTGAAATGAAAACCCCTGTATCCCTGTTGAGCAGTGCCCTGCTGCTCGCCATGACCTCCGCGGTGTTCGCCGCCAGCAGCGTCGACCTGACCGTCAAAGGGCTGATCACACCCAGTGCCTGTACACCCAGCCTGCCAGGTGATGTGGACTTCGGGAAAATCGCCGCAAAAGACCTGAACCTCGACAAAACCACCACGCTTGAGCGCAAGACCGTGCAACTGAGCGTCAACTGCGATGCGGCGACGCTGTTCGCCATTGACCCCATCGACAACCGGGTCGGCTCCGCTATCTACCCTGGCTCCTTCGGGCTGGGCATGATCAACGAAAACCAGAAGCTGGGCAGGTATCAATTGGCGTTCAGCAACCCCGTCGCCGAGATCCCCTCCACGCTCCTGGCCAGGTACAACGGCGAGGAACGTTGGAGCCAGTTGATGCCTGACGATGGCATCGCCCCCAACGACCTGGTGGCACTGGGCAGTCGTGGCGACACCGGTTGGGCGCCGCACCCGATCAAGGACGCGATCCTGGACGTCACGCTCTACACCTCCATTGCCCCGGCAAGAGACCTGACCTTGACCGACGAAGTGGCGATCGACGGTTCCGCGACCTTTGAAGTCAAGTACCTGTAAATGGACGCTTCCACCATGAAAACCTCCCTGTGCCTGTTGAGCGCTGCCCTGCTGCTCACCATGACCGCCTCGGTGTTTGCCGCCAGCAGCGTCGACCTGGCCGTCAAAGGGCTGATCACGCCCAGCGCCTGCACCCCCACGCTGGCCCAGGGCGGTGTTGCCGACTATGGAAAGATCGCCGCCAGGGATCTTCGCGAAAACCAATCCACCCCCCTGCCGGCCACCACCCTGCAACTGAACCTGAGCTGCGAGGCGGCAACGCTGTTTGCACTCGACGGTGTGGACAATCGCGCCGGCTCCTCGAACAGCCCCGACGATTACTCCTACGGCCTGGGGGTTATCAACGACACGGAGCGGGTGGGCAATTTTGTCATCATCGTCAGGGATTACCTCGCAGACGGCCTGCCGGTGAGCAAGCTGGTCTCAACAAACAACGGAACCACCTGGAACGAGAACAGTGAGGACGCCATCTGGATGCGCGGCCGACTCACCGCCTTCGGGAACAACGCCAATGGAAACTGGGCGCCCATCGCGATCAAGACGCTGAACAGCAGCCTGGTGGTACACCCCTTTATCGCCGCGTCCAGTGAGTTGACCCTGACCCGGGAACAACCGATCGATGGCTCCGCCACCCTGGAAGTGGTGTACCTCTAACCCTTCATCTTTCGTACTAAGGAAGGTTTAAACGATGACTTACCTGAGCGCTGTTCCCTTGGCCGTCCTCTTGTTGGGCGCCTCATCTTTCACGCTGGCAGGCAGCAGCCAGGACCTCACGGTCAAGGGCATCATCACCCCGAGTGCCTGCGCGCCCATGGTCTCCGGTGATGGCACGGTTGACTTCGGCAAGGTATCAGTCAGAGACCTCAACCCCGACACCTACACCGACCTGCCCAGAGAAACCATGCTGCTGAGCGTGCGTTGTGAAGGGCCGACTATTTTCACCCTGAACACCATCGACAACCGCGCCGGCACCACCGCCAGCCACTTCGCCTGGCATGGCCTGGGCGTGACAGCCAACGATGAAAAAGTCGGCGATGCCGGGCTCGGCCTGTACAGGCCAGTGGCCGATGGCGTGCCGGTACGCACCATCACCTCCCGGGATGGCGGCGTGACCTGGATGCCCTCGGTGATGCTCAGCCATACCTTGCTGACGGCGGTCGCCGACAACGACGGCCTGGCGCCGATTGCGGTCCAGGCGCTGGACGCCGAAATACGCCTGATCACGCACATCGCCCCCGCCAGCAGCCTGACGCTGACCGACGAAGTGCCCATCGACGGCCACGCCACTGTGCAAGTCAATTACCTCTAAGGAGCTCCCCGATGAAAACCCGATTGACCACCCTGGCCGCCAGCGTACTGCTGCTCAACTCGGCAACGACCTTTGCCGCGTCCAGCGTGGACCTGACCGTCAAGGGCCTGATCGTGCCCAGCGCCTGCACCCCCAGCCTTTCCGGCGGCGGCGTGATCGACCACGGCAAGGTGTCCGCCAAGGATTTGCACCCGGACAGGGGAACGGCGATTGGGGTGAATACCCTGTCGATGAGCGTCAACTGTGACGCGCCGATCCAGTTTGCCCTGCACCCCATCGATAACCGCGCGGCCTCAGGCCTAAGCACGGACTTCGGCCTGGGCTTTATCAATGAAACCCAGAAGCTGGGCCACTTCTCCCTCACGTGGCGCGGCATGGTTGCCGACGGCGTGAGCGTTCAACCCATCGCATCAATGGACCAGGGCAAAACCTGGTACGCCGAGAAATTCTGGGAACCGAGCATGTACATGGCGGCGGCGTCGATGAGCGACGACACCCAGCCGCTGTCGATCAAAGACCTGAGCGTGGATCTGGAAGTGCTCACGATCATCAACCGCGCCGACAGCCTGGACCTTAGCAATGAAGTCACCATCGATGGCTCGGCCACCCTTGAAGTGAAGTACCTCTAACCTATGGCCGCCCATCCTCCGACCACCTGCAGGCATGGGCTGCGTCTTACGTTGCCCGAGCCCTGTAGATGGATGCGCATCTTCATCGCCGGGCTTTGCCTGGCCACGATGACCGCAGCCCATGGGGCTTCGGTCGTCGATCTGACGGTCACCGGCCGGGTAACCCCGGATGCCTGCCATATCGAGCTGACCCATGACGGCACCGTCGATCACGGCAAGATTGCGTCCCACAGCCTCAAAGACGACGAGTTCACCGTGCTGCCGATCCAGATGCTCGAACTGCGCGTGCAGTGCGCCAGGCCCATGCTGTTTGCGCTGGTGGGCATCGATAATCGCGCCGACTCTTCGTCGGCTCCCGATTATTTCTACGGGCTGGGCAGGAACATCCACGTCCCCGAAGAGCGCCTGGGCTCCGTGGCGCTGGCCTATCGCAACGCGGTGGGCGACGCGCAGCCCATGCAGGTATTGGCCTCCGCCGACAACGGTGAAACCTGGTCGCAGGAGCCCAATGCCTACCCCGGTACCCATATGGCCTTTGCACCGACGGGTGACCGTCAACCCGACTTCATCAGCCAGTTGATCGTCCAGCTTCAAGTGAGCACCGCCATCAACTTCTCGCGTTACCTGACCCTGGACCAGGAAGTCCCGCTCGACGGAGCCATCGTTCTGGACCTGCGCTACCTCTGATCGATCCTCTTTTCGGCCTAATGGAAACCCGTCATGACGACGACATTCTCAAACACCGCTGTGGGCCTCCTTGCCTTGTTCCTCGTGCTCGGCAATCAGGTAAAAGCCGACGGTATGGTCCCGGACACCTCCGTGGTAATCGTGCATGAAGAAGACGGCGAAGCGTCCGTGTCGGTGACCAACACCGACAACCAGCTCGCCCTTTTGCATGTCACCTTGCAGGATATTGCGGAGGACACCGAACCATTGCTGGTGGTGACGCCGCCGCTGTCACGGGTCGAAGCGTCCAAATCCCAGCTGGTGCGTTTCATTTTGCAAAACCAGCAGCCATTGCTCACCCAACGGCTTAAACGCGTGGTGTTCGAAGGCATGCCCCAAGGCCGCGCAGCCACCGCCGCCGGGCATGCCCGCGTGGGCGTGACCGTGCGCCAGAACCTGCCGGTGATCGTGCACCCCAAGGGCCTGGCCCCCAACCGCACACCCTGGACCGACCTGACCTGGACACTGCGCGACGGCCAGTTGCAGGTGCGCAACGACACGCCGTATGTGGTGCGGCTGGCGCAGGAGCTGCGACTGCTGCCCGGCGACGGCAGGGCCATGCTGCCGCGCACCTACGTACTGCCGGGCGAAGCCTTGAGCGTCCCGGCCAGCGGTAGCCAGGCACGTACGGTCAGGCTGCAACCGGCCACCGTGTACGGGTTTGCGGTCAAGGCCTACGACGCACCGATCAGTTTCTGACGCAACACCCAGGCGGCATCATCCACCGCCGCCTGAGTCACGCAGTGACCGCTCATTGAGCGTCACCCGAACGCCTGGACCACAAGCCCTAGGCGTTCACCACCCGAGTACCTTGCTTGAAAACAGTATTGAGTTACCGTGACGGCGAAGCCGTGCCCGATCCCTCTGCCGGCGCCGCCCTGCCGCTGGTGTTGCTGCTGTGTGCGCTGCTACCGGCCAGGGTCTGCGCCGAGGATGCCAGCCCGTCCGGATTCGATGCACAGACCTTGCATCAACGTGGCATCGATCCGCAGTTGGCCAGCCTGTTGCTTTCTGCACCGCGCTACGCGGCCGGGCAACATACCGTCAATCTGCGCGTCAACGGTCAGCCCCGTGGCCGCTTGGCGGTGAATTTCGATCAGCAGGGCAATCTGTGCTTTGACCGCACCTTGCTGGACGGCGCCCAGCTGATGCGTGCCGATGAGGCGGCCGGGTGCGAGGATTTCCTTGTCCGCTACCCGCAAACCCTGGTGGAGCCGGACCCGGCAACGCTGACGGTGTCGCTGGTGGTACCCACCCAAGCCCTGCGCACGGTGCAGCAGGATATCTCCGGCTACCAAACCGGTGGGTTAGCCGGGCTGCTCAACTACGACCTCAGCGGCTTCTACAATCGCTTCGGTGATGACGCCAGTCGCTTTGGCTCGGCCAATACCGAGGTGGGATTCAATGCCGGCGACTGGATCGTGCGCAGTCGCCAGGTGCAGACCTGGCAGGATGGCCTGTCACGCAGCACCCACTTGGAAGCCTATGCCCAGCGCACCTTCGCCAGCCACCAGGCGGTACTCCAGGCAGGGCAAATCAACCTGTACAACCCGGTACTGTCCGGCGCGCAGATCACCGGCGTGCAGGTGCTCACCGAACACGCCCTTCAAGAACAGGGCCAGGGCGCGCAGATCCAGGGCATCGCCAACAGCCCGGCCCAGGTGGAGGTGCGCCAGAACGGCGCGTTGATTCATTCCACCGTCGTGCCCGCCGGGCCCTTTACCCTCACCGATGTGCGTCGCTTGAACACGCGCTCGGACGTCGAAGTCACGGTCAAGGAAAGCATCGGCGGCGAGCGGCGTTTTACCGTGCCGGCGGCGATGCTCGGGCTCGGGCTGCCGGCGCCGGGTTACTCCGTGGCGGCGGGCCGGGTGCGCAATGTGGGCGATGCCAAAGGCGATGATCCGTGGGTAATCAGTGGCGGCTGGACCGGCGCTCTGCACCCGCAGTTGACCCTGGGCACGGGCGTGCTGGCGGCCAGTGAATACCGCTCGATGGGCGCCACCCTGGGCGTGTTGCCGTGGCTGGATAGTCAGCTTCAGTTGTCCACTCAACTGTCCAACACCCAGGCCCGGGAAAAGGTGTCCGGCATACAGACAGATCTTTCCTGGTCCCAGCGCCTGGGCGAGCGATGGTCGATCAGCGCAGCCAATTCCTGGCGCAGCATCGGCTACCGCGAACTCGAAGAAAGCACTTACGCGCGCGACGACAACCACCGCGATTCGCGCTACCGCGACCAGCAAAGCCTCAACCTGGGCTGGTCCCACCCACGATTGGGTGCATTCAGCGCCGGGGTGTCGCGCTCGGCCAATTTTGCCGGCGACAGCAGCAGCCGTGCGCTGGCCTCCTGGGGCACAAGCCTGGGCGTGGTGTCGTTGTCAGCCAGTGCCGAGTGGCAAATGGGCGGTCGCCAGCAGCAGGACAACGCGGTGTACCTCACGATCGGCGTGCCGTTGGGCGAGAGTCGCCGGCTACGTAGCTGGGTGCGTAATTCCGGCGGCCAGAACCGCACCGGGCTGGGCATCACGGAACAGATCGACGACCAACTCGGCTATCGCGTCAGCGCCGAACACGACAGCAGCGACCATCAGGTGGAAACCACCCTGGGCGTGTCGGCATTGCCGCGCTACAGCCAGCTCGACGTGAGCTACAGCCGCTCCGATGCCGAGCGCTCCAGCTACCAGGGCAGTGCGCGCGGCGGTGTGGTGCTGCACGGCGGCGGCGTGACCTTTTCCCCCTACCCGGTGCGTGACACCTTCGCCCTGGCATCGGTGGGCGACATGAGCGGCATCAAGCTCAACACCCCCAGCGGCCCGGTATGGACCGACTGGCAAGGCCAGGCCGTGGTGCCGCAAGTGGCTGCCTACGGTCGCAGCCCGGTGGAAGTGCAGACGCGTTCATTGCCGCGCAACGCCGATATCAATAACGGCCTGGCAATGATCTCGGCCGGACGCGGTGCCGTGGAGCGCGTCGAATTCGGCGTCGGCCTGACCCGCCGCCTGTTGCTCACCGTCAGCACGGAACAGGGCGAACCGCTGCCCGCAGGGGCCTCCGTCAGCAGCGCTGATGGCGAGTTCATCACCCTGGTGCAGGACAGCAGCCAGGTGTTCCTGCCCAATGTGCTGGACCAATCGACGCTGTGGATAACCACGCCGCAAGGGCGTCGTTGCCAATTGCGCTACTCACTGCCGGAAAAAGCCGACCCCTCGGTGTACTTCGAAACGGCCCCCGCACGCTGTCATGCACCTTGAGGATTTCCGCCATGCCCCTTGCAACCTGCTTGCGTCAACTGTGCCTGTGGCTGTTGATCGGCGTCGCCGGCACTGCCCAGGCCATGGACGAATGCCAACTGAACGTCAGCGAACCGCTGCTGGATTTCGGCCTGATGAACCGCCTGGCGCAAAGCGACGGCGCGCCGGAACGCCTGCTCGGCGAACGCCGTCTGAGTGTGACCGTCAACTGCCCGCAGGCCGAAGACCTCAGCCTGTTCTACCGTGCAAAAGCCGCCAGCCCACAGCGCCTGCGGTTTACCGAACACGGCAGCTATGCCATTGAGGCCGGGAATGCCCTGCTCGATGGCCGGGCGGTGGAACTGGGTTTGCTGCCGGCCGTGGGTCAGGCACCCGTCGCCAATGGCAGCGTCGTGCAATGGCGACCCGGTCATGGCATCGCGCCGGTCGAACGAGGCGCTGTGCTCACGGGAAAAACCCTGGCGCTGCAATTGACCGTGCGCGCCTGGGCTGACCCTGCCGCCACCCAAGTGCGCGATGCCACCACCTGGGAAATCTCCGACATGCTGTACGGCGCACGCCATGGGCGCTACCGCGAACTGACGCTGCGTGCGCACTTTGCCCCGATCGCGTGCCTGCCGACGCTATCCGACCAGGGTGTGGTGGACTACGGCACTTTGTATGCCAAAGACCTCAACAGCAGCACTGAAACGCCCTTGCCCACTCGCACCCTGCGCCTGAACGTGACGTGCGACGCGCCGATCCGCTTCGCCCTGCACATGAAGGACAACCGCGATGGCTCGGCCACCGGCGGCATCGACGAAACCGCCTATGGCCTGGACCTGGATGCGAGCCGTGGCAAGATCGGGCGCTTTTACCTCACCCTCGATCCGGCGGAGTTCAGTGCCGATACCTTCCCCGCGTTGTACCGCACCGACTCCACCAGCAATGGCGTGGCGTGGAGCAGTTCCACCGCGCGGCAAATCCCCATGGCCGCCAACAGCATCATGGGGTTTACCGACAAAACCGGCGTCACCAGCGGGCCAGTGGCCCTGCAGACCCTGACCGGCACGATGCGCATCAAGACTTATCTTGCGCCCATGCAAACCCTGGACCTGCGCGAGGTCGTGCGGATCAACGGTTCCGGCACGCTCGAAATCGTCTACCCCTGAGCCATCACTGTGAGGAGTCCGTCCCATGAAAACCCGTCTCTTTTCCAGCCTGTTGCTACTGGCCAGCACCCCCTCGGTACTGGCCGCCTCGACTGTGGACCTGAGTGTCCATGGCCTGATCACTCCCGCCGCCTGCTCACCGCAGCTGTCCAGCGGCGGCCTGATCGACTACGGCAAGATCGCCCGGCAGGACCTGAACCTGGAGACCGCCACGCGCCTGCCGCCAAAGACCCTGCATATTGGCATCGCCTGCAATGGCCCCGTGCGCTATGCCTTGCGCATGCGCGACAACCGTGACGGTTCAGCCATGGTCAACAGCGAGATTTATTACGGCCTGGGGTTCGATAACAGCGGCAATCGCCTGGGGGTTTACTCCATGACCTTCGACCCAAGGCAAACCCAGGCCGGCAACACCGCGCAGGTCTATGGCACCGAATCCACCACCGGTGGCCTGGCGTGGCGCACGTCCAATCTCAACCCCATCGACATCGGTTCCAGAAGCTACCTGGGCTTTACCGCTGTCGAAGGCAGCGTCAGCGGGCCCACGGCCATCAGTCTCCTGGACGGCATTGTCACGGTGCAGACCGTGATCAATGCCCGGCAGAACCTGGACTTGAGCGTGGAGACCGCGCTTGATGGATCGGCCACGCTGGAAGTGGTGTACCTCTAGACTTGCTCGCTGGTGACTTGCACGTAGCGCGCACGCCCGGCACCGAGGCCCGCGACGATAGCCCCCAGGCCGATCACGGCGAAAATCCAGCCGATGGCTGTCCAGCCGCCGGTCCAGTCATGCACCAGGCCGACCGCGAAAGGGCCGAGAGACGCCAGGGTGTAACCGATGCCCTGGGCCATGCTCGACAGGTTGGCCGCCACGTGGGAATCGCGTGAACGCAACACGATCAAGGTCAGCGCCAGGCTGAAGGTACCGCCCTGCCCCAGGCCCAACACAATCGCCCACCCCCATAAGCCCTCCAGCGGTGCGTAAAGACAACCGAACAAACCGCCCAGGGTCAGCAGCATCACCACCACGATTGCCAGGCGCTGATCCTTGCCACGGGTGGCGAGCCAGGGGGCGGCAAGGGAGCTGAGCAGTTGCACGATGATCGAACCGGATAATGCCAACCCGGCCTCGGTGGCGCTCAGGCCACGACCGATCAGGATCGACGGCAACCAGCCGAACACGATGTAGGCCAGCGACGATTGCAGGCCCATGTAGAGCGTGACCTGCCAGGCCAGTGGGTCGCGCAGCAGACCCTTTACACGATAAGTAACGCGGTGGCTGCCGTGTCGTTGGCCGACCTGCGGCAACCAGACCAATGCCGCCGCCAGCGCCGGCAGTATCCAGAAGCCCAGGCCAATGGTCCAACGGTCACCAAAGTAGTGACTCAACGGCACGGTAGCGCCCGCTGCCATGGCGGCGCCCAGGCACAACGCCATGGTGTAGACCCCGGTCATGGTCCCGGCCTGCCTGGCGAAATCACGCTTGACGATGCCCGGCAACAGCACGCCGATGATGCCGATGCTCGCACCGGCAATCAGGCTGCCGACGAACAGGCCCACTTCGCCGAACGAACTGCGCAGGATGATCCCGGCGGCCAGGGTCAATAGAATGCCCAGCACCACGCGCTCGGCGCCAAAACGTCGCGCCAGCATCGGCGCGGTCGGCGCGAACAGGCCCAGGCACAGCACCGGCAAGGTGGTCAGCAAGCCGGCCTTGGCGGCCGACAAACCCAGGCTGCTGGAGACTTCAGCCAGCAGCGGCGACAGGCTCGACAGCGCCGGGCGCAGGTTCAGCGCCACCAGAACCAGGCCGAGCAACAGCAACCAGGGTCGCGCCACGCTCGGCTGCGCGCGTTGCACACCCTCATCGTCGGCCTCGGCGTCAATCAGCAGCTCTTCAAGTTCAGTCTTGCGTTGCGTTTCAGGGGTCATTGATCAACTGCCGGCAGAGGGATTTGGCGCGTTGCGGATCTTGCCGAGCGCAGTGCCTGCAGCTCGCCTGCAGTACGGCCAATCATGGGATGAATTTTCCCACAGGCTATTCGGAGCTGCCTACAAAGGCAACGCACTAGGGTTCTTAGGCAGGAAAAGGAGCAGTATTTTCGATTGGTAAAATTACCCTTAGAGGGTAATTATTGGCCTCAGGTGTCTTATGGAAAAGTACACACCTCATTACGATTTGGCGGTGATAAAGGCGGATGTCAGGCGGCTTGGAGACCAGGCATTTACCGCAACTGCCAGGACCACAGGAAGGAAACTCGGTTTCACAATCCATGAAATGCGAGAGATCGTTTGTCAATTGCAAGCAAGGATGTTGTACAAATCAATGACTTCCTATGCCGACCATAGGGTCTGGCAGGACGTGTACCACATCAGTTCACACGGCATGGAGATTTACATAAAGGTCACTTACTGCATAGGCGGCACCCCACCGGTAATCTCCTTCAAGGAGTGCAACTCATGAAAACCCAACAATGCTGTATATGCGGTGCGCCCGAAGGAATGACACGCTTCGAGGGGCGCAGCGAAACCCTTAGCGTCAAAGGGATGGAGCGTCGTGTTGATGACCTTTCTGGCTGGGAATGCCATGTATGCCGGGACGGCATGTATGACCCCGATAGCTCAGCGCGCCACGCGAAAGCAGGTGATGAACTCATCCACGCTGCACGAAAAATGATCGGCACCGAGATGAAACGCATCCGCCGTAAGCTGCATCTCACACAAAAAGAAACGGTGGAGCTTTTGTCAGGCGGTGGCCACAACGCGTTTTCACGCTACGAACGCGGTGAGCTCCTGCCACCCAAACCCCTGGTGCTACTGATGCGGTTATTGGATCGCTACCCGCACCTGCTAGCTGATGCCAAGGTATTGGCCGAGGGTGCTGACATGCGGGGGTTCACCCATACCGTCAACACAGAGCATGAGGCGAAAATTTCATAGCCTTCAAGCAATAAACCCGGCACCAGGCCGGGTTTATTTTTCACCCATCGATCAATGCAAAATCTGGCTCAGGAACAACTTGGTCCGATCATTCTGCGGATTGTCGAAGAAGTCATTCGGCGCCGCCTGCTCAACGATCTCGCCCTTGTCCATGAAGATCACGCGGTTGGCCACGGTGCGCGCAAACCCCATCTCATGGGTCACGCACAACATGGTCATGCCGTCTTCGGCCAGGCCGATCATGGTGTCCAACACCTCCTTGACCATTTCCGGGTCGAGTGCCGAGGTCGGCTCGTCGAACAACATGATCTTGGGCTTCATGCACAGCGCGCGGGCAATCGCCACACGCTGTTGCTGGCCACCTGAAAGCTGCCCCGGAAACTTGTGGGCCTGCTCCGGGATGCGCACGCGCTCAAGGTAATGCATGGCGATTTCCTCGGCCTTGCGCTTGGGCATCTTGCGCACCCACATCGGCGCCAGCGTGCAGTTCTGCAGGATGGTCAGGTGCGGGAACAGATTGAAGTGCTGGAACACCATGCCGACCTCGCGGCGGATCGCTTCGATCTGCTTGAGGTCGTTGGTCAGTTCCACGCCATCGACCACGATGCGGCCCTGCTGGTGCTCTTCCAGACGGTTGAGGCAGCGGATGGTGGTGGACTTGCCCGAACCCGACGGGCCGCACAGCACGATACGCTCGCCCTGCTTGACGTTGAGGTTGATGTCTTTCAACACGTGGAACTGGCCGTACCACTTGTTGACGCCCTGCATCTGGATAATGCCTTCAGGGCTCACAGGCTGTTTGATCGCTTCGCTCATAACAACAACTCCTAACGCTTGTGGCCTGTGTCGAGCTTGTGTTCCAAATGAATGGAATAGCGCGACATACCAAAACAGAAAATCCAGAACACCAGGGCGGCGAACACGTAGCCTTCGGTGGCCATGCCCAGCCATTTGGGGTCGGCGGCGGCTTGCTTGACGCTGTTGAGCAGGTCGAACAGGCCGATGATGATCACAAGGCTGGTGTCCTTGAACAACGCGATGAACGTGTTGACGATGCCGGGGATCACCATCTTCAGGGCTTGCGGCAGTATCACCAGGCCCATGCTGCGCCAGTAACCCAGGCCCATCGCCGCAGCCGCTTCGTACTGGCCCTTGGGAATCGCCTGCAAGCCGCCGCGCACCACCTCGGCCACGTAGGCCGACTGGAACAGGATCACGCCGATCAATGCGCGCAGCAGCTTGTCGATGCCCATGCCTTCAGGCAGGAACAGCGGCAGCATCACCGAGGACATGAACAGCACGGTGATCAACGGCACGCCGCGCCAGAATTCGATGAAGGTCACGCAGACCACCCGAATCGCCGGCATGTTCGAACGCCGTCCCAACGCCAGCATGATGCCCAGCGGCAACGCGCCGGCAATGCCCACGGTGGCGATGACCAGGGTCAGCATCAAGCCGCCCCACTGGCTGGTGGCCACGTTGGTCAGCCCGAACGCACCGCCGTGCAGCAGGAAGAACGCGATGATCGGGTACAGCACCAGAAAGCTCAGGCCATAGACCGCCTTGCGTTGAAAGCGCGAGATGAACAACGGCGCCACGCCGACAATCGCCAGCCAGACGGTGAGGTCTACGCGCCAGCGCAGATCGCCGGGGTAGTAGCCGTACATGAACTGGCCGAAGCGCTGTTGGATGAATACCCAGCAGGCGCCTTCCTTGGTGCAATCGGCGCGGGTGGTGCCGACCCAGTTGGCATCGATGATCGCCCAGCTGAGGATCGGCGGCACTACCAGGTAGATCAGGTAGAACGCCAGCAACGTCAGCAGCGTGTTGAGCCAGCTGGAGAACAGGTTGGCGCGCATCCATGCCATCGGCCCGAAGACTTTGTTCGGCGGCGGCATATCAGGTTTGAACGTATGTGAACTCATGGGCGTTTCCTCACCGCTCGATCAGCGCAATGCGCTTGTTGTACCAGTTCATCAGAAGGGAAATGCTGATGCTGATCGCCAGGTACACGCTCATGGTGATGGCAATGACTTCGATGGCCTGGCCGGTCTGGTTGAGCACCGTGCCGGCAAACAGCGAAACCATTTCCGGGTAACCGATACCGGCGGCCAGTGACGAGTTTTTCGCCAGGTTCAGGTATTGGCTGGTCAGCGGCGGAATGATCACCCGCAGGGCCTGCGGGATGATGACCTTGCGCAGCGTCGGTCCGGGGCGCAGGCCCAGGGAACGTGCCGCTTCGGTCTGGCCATGGCTGACCGACTTGATGCCCGAACGCACGATCTCGGCGATGAACGCAGCGGTATAGACGGTCAGCGCCAGGGTCAGTGCCAGCAGTTCAGGGATCAGTACCCAGCCGCCGACGAAGTTGAAGCCTTTGAGCTCGGGCATTTCCCAGTGCAGCGGCGCGCCGAAGAGCAACGCGCACAACGCCGGGATCACGATGAACAACGCCAGCCCCGCCCAGAATTTATGGAACGGAACACCGGTGGCTTCAAAGCGCTTGTTGGCCCAGCGTGCCATCAGCACGATTGCCACGATGGCAACCACGACGCTGGCCACGAACGGCCAGAAACCATCAGCGGCAATCGCAGCCGGCATGTTCAGGCCACGGCTGCTGACAAAGAAGGTGTCGCCGAAATTGTGACTGTTGCGCGGCCCCGGCATGGTCAGGAACACCGCAAAGTACCAGAACAGGATTTGCAGCAGCGGCGGAATGTTGCGGAATACTTCCACATACACGGTCGCCAGCTTATTGATCATCCAGTTCGGCGACAGCCGCGCCACGCCGATGATGAAGCCGAGCAGGGTCGCCAGGACCACACCGATCACGGTCACCAGCAAGGTGTTGAGCAAACCGATCACAAACACCCGGGCATAGCTGTCCGACTCGGTGTAATCGATCAAGTGCTGCGCGATGCCGAAGCCGGCACTGCGCTCGAGAAAGTCGAAACCCGAGGTAATGCCCCGGTGCTGCAGGTTGGTCTGGGTGTTATTGAAGAGGTACCAGCCCAGCGAGACCACCGCCACAATCGTGATGATCTGGAAGAGCCACGCACGCACTTTGGGATCGCTGAAGCTGAGCTTCTGCTTGGGTGCGCCGATTTGATTTTGCATGAAGTGCCCCGAAAAGAATGGAACAGAACATCACCCGGCGGTTGGCCCACCGGGTGACAGAACCATCAGCGATCAGCGCACAGGCGGTGCGTATTGAATGCCGCCGTTGTTCCACAGCGCGTTCAGGCCACGGTCGATTTCCAGCGGGGTGCTCTTGCCCAGGTTGCGCTCGAACACTTCGCCGTAGTTACCAACTTGCTTGACGATCTGCACGACCCAGTCTTTCTTCACTTTCAGGTCTTTGCCGTATTCGCCGTCAGCACCGAGCAGACGGGCGACGTCCGGGTTCTTGGTGGACTTGGCTTCAGCTTCAACGTTTTTGGAGGTGATACCGGCTTCTTCAGCATTGAGCATGGCGTAGCCAACCCAGCGCACGATGGCCAGCCACTCGTCGTCGCCGTTACGCACGACCGGGCCCAGGGGCTCCTTGGAAATGGTTTCCGGCAGCACCACGTAGTCCTTCGGCGCGGCCAGCTTGCTGCGCTGGGCGAACAGTTGGGACTTGTCGGAGGTCAGCACGTCGCAACGCCCGGATTCCAGCGACTTGGCGCTTTCATCGGAGGTGTCGAAGGTGATCGGGGTGTATTTGAGGTTGTTGCCACGGAAGTAGTCGGAAACGTTCAGCTCGGTGGTGGTACCGGCCTGGATGCAGATGGTTGCACCGTCCAGTTCCTTGGCGCTTTTCACGCCCAGCTTGTTGTTAACCAGGAAGCCGATGCCGTCGTAGTAGGTGATGAAGCCCGGGAATTTCAGGCCCATGCCCGCATCGCGGGAGCTGGTCATGGTGGTGTTGCGCGACAGGATGTCGACTTCGCCGGACTGCAGCGCGGTGAAACGCTCCTTGGCGTTCAACTGGCTGAACTTGACCTTGGTCGCGTCGCCGAAAACGGCGGCGGCGACGGCACGGCACACGTCAGCGTCGATCCCGAGGATCTTGCCGCTGGCATCCGGCACCGAGAAACCCGGCAGGCCGTCACTCACGCCACACTGTACAAAGCCTTTCTTCTGCACGGCGTCCAGGGTGGCGCCAGCCTGGGCAAAACCACTGACACCCAATACGGCCGCCGCGGTCACGATGGCCAGGGTGGATTTCAATACCTTCATTCAAACCTCCAGTTGCTCTTGTTGTGTCGGAGCTCCAACCTCAGCGCACCCTTATGAGGCGATATCGACCCGTGTTGGCTTTTTTTGGGGTCAAGCAGCATGAGATCTTTGCGGTAATTCCAGTTGCTTCCCCACAAGCGGCAGTCACTGATAGTGTTACCGCCCTGGGAGAGTTCTGACATCGACCTACACATAGCAAGGCCCGTACCAGAGTGCCGGCTGAGTCGCTGAGTACCCGGTTCAATAGCAAAAGATTCAACCTTGCGACATTCTCTTAACAGATCAACCTGTCGCGCACCGTTGCGACGCACCCAATCGGAGCGCCTGCACATCTATGGAGCAAACATGACCGAACCCTTGATTCTAGAGCCCGCCAAGCCCGCAGACGCCTGCGTAATCTGGCTGCATGGCCTGGGCGCCGATCGCTATGACTTTCTGCCGGTAGCCGAAATGCTGCAGGAAACGTTACTGACCACCCGCTTCGTTTTGCCCCAGGCACCCAGCCGCCCGGTGACGATCAACGGTGGCTACGAGATGCCGAGCTGGTACGACATCAAGGCCATGAGCCCGGCCCGTTCGATCAGCCTGGAAGAACTGGAAGCGTCGACCGATACGGTCACGGATTTGATCGAAGCGCAGAAAAGAACCGGGGTAGACGCTTCGCGTGTTTTCCTGGCTGGCTTTTCCCAAGGGGGTGCGGTGGTTTTCCACACAGCCTTTAAAAAATGGCAGGGCCCGCTGGGTGGCGTGATCGCCCTCTCCACTTACGCGCCGACGTTCGACGATGAGCTGGAATTATCCGCCAGCCAGCAACGCATTCCGGCCCTGTGCCTGCACGGCCAGTACGACGAGGTAGTACAGAACGCCATGGGCCGCAGCGCCTATGAGCATCTGAAGACCCGTAGTGTCACCGTGACATGGCAGGAATACCCAATGGGCCACGAAGTGTTACCCGAAGAGATACGCGATATCGGCACTTGGCTGGCTGAGCGCCTGCGCTGACTCGCGCGTTTATGTAGTTGTATGACAGACGCACTACGCCGCGCCCGATTCTTGCATTACACTGGCCGGCGTACATTCCTTAACCAATTAATGAGATGACCGTGCTCAAAGCACTCAAGAAGATGTTCGGCAAAAGCGAGGCTGAGCCGCTCGCGCCTGTTCCCAGTGCTCCCGTCCCGCCAACCGGCAGCCGCAATGACGGCAGGCAGCCCGCCCGCACGGCACCTGTTGCCCAGCCAAACGTGACAGCGCCTGAACAGACAAGACCGGTTGAGGTCGCTGCCGCGCCGGTCGCGCCAAAGCCTCGCCGCGAGCACGCCCCAAAGCCGGTCGTCATCCCGTGGAAACTCGAAGACTTCGTCGTCGAGCCACAGGAAGGCAAGACCCGCTTCCACGACTTCGACCTGGCCCCGGAACTGATGCACGCCATCCAGGACCTGGGCTTCCCGTACTGCACGCCGATCCAGGCGCAGGTGCTGGGCTTCACCCTGGCCGGCAAAGACGCCATCGGCCGCGCCCAGACCGGCACCGGCAAGACCGCCGCGTTCCTGATCTCGATCATCACCCAACTGCTGCAAACGCCACCGCCCAAGGAACGCTACATGGGCGAACCGCGCGCGCTGATCATCGCCCCTACCCGGGAGCTGGTGGTGCAGATCGCCAAGGACGCCGCCGACCTGACCAAGTACACCGGCCTCAACGTCATGACGTTCGTCGGCGGCATGGACTTCGACAAGCAGCTCAAGCACCTCGAGGCGCGTCACTGCGACATCCTGGTTGCCACCCCAGGCCGTCTGCTCGACTTCAACCAGCGTGGCGACGTGCACCTGGACATGGTCGAAGTGATGGTGCTGGACGAAGCCGACCGCATGCTCGACATGGGTTTTATCCCGCAAGTGCGCCAGATCATTCGCCAGACCCCGCCAAAAGCCGAGCGCCAGACCCTGCTGTTCTCTGCGACCTTCACCGAAGACGTGATGAACCTCGCCAAGCAGTGGACCACCGACCCGTCCATCGTCGAGATCGAGGCGCTGAACGTCGCCAGCGAAAACGTCGAGCAGCACATCTATGCCGTGGCCGGTGCCGACAAGTACAAATTGCTCTACAACCTGATCAACGACAACGGTTGGGAACGCGTGATGGTCTTCGCCAACCGCAAGGACGAAGTGCGCCGCATCGAAGAACGCCTGGTGCGCGATGGCGTCAACGCCGCGCAACTGTCCGGCGACGTGCCACAGCACAAGCGCATCAAGACCCTGGAAGGCTTTCGCGAAGGCAAGATCCGCGTGCTGGTGGCCACTGACGTGGCCGGGCGCGGGATTCACATCGACGGCATCAGCCACGTGATCAACTTCACCCTGCCGGAAGTGCCGGACGACTACGTACACCGTATCGGTCGTACCGGGCGTGCCGGGGCTGCGGGCGTGTCGATCAGCTTTGCGGGCGAGGATGACTCGTACCAACTGCCGTCGATCGAGACGCTGCTGGGGCGCAAGATCAGCTGTGAGACGCCGCCGACGCACTTGCTGCGGGCTGTAGAACGCAAACGCCCTTAAGCTGAAATGCAATAAAAGTGTGGGAGGGGGCTTGCCCCCGATAGCGGTGGGTCAGCTAGACATAAGCTGGCTGATCCACTGTCATCGGGGGCAAGCCCCCTCCCACATTTTGATCTCTGCTGGTTTTGAGATCTGTCCCGGCTGGCTATTTCCAGCGATCTGCTGCCGAGTGATCACTGGCCCGCCCTTCAACCCAACGCGCACCTTCCGGCGTGTTCTCTTTCTTCCAGAACGGCGCACGCGTTTTCAAGTAATCCATCACAAATGCACAAGCATCGAATGCCGCCTGGCGATGCGCACTGGCCGCCGCCACAAACACAATCGGCTCACCCGGCTCCAGCGCGCCGATGCGATGCAGCACCTCCAGCTTGAGCAACGGCCAGCGCTGCTCGGCCTCCACGGCGATCTTGGCCAGGGCTTTTTCGGTCATGCCCGGGTAGTGTTCCAGAAACATCCCCGACACGTCGCGGCCGTCATTGAAATCGCGTACATAGCCGACAAAACTCACCACCGCGCCCACGCCCACATTGGCTGCGTGCATGGCGTTGACTTCGGCACCGGGATCAAAGGCCTCGACCTGCACACGTATGGCCATGCTCAGCCTCCGGTCACGGGCGGGAAAAACGCGATGTCGTCACCAGCCTGCACCGGTTCATCAAGGCCGCACAGTTCCTCATTGCGTGCGCACATCAGGCTGCTCTCGTTGAGCACTGCAAACTCCGGATCACCGGCCAGCGCCAGGCGCACAGCATCGACCGTAGCAAACTCGCCTTCCATCTCCAGCGAATCAAAGCCCACCGCTTCGGCGTAACGCGCAAAAAACAATACGTTGATGCTCATGCCTGGTCCGCCTTGAAATGCCCGCTTTTACCGCCCAGCTTTTCCAGCAGGCGAATACTTTCGATGGTCATGCCGCGATCCACGGCCTTGCACATGTCGTAGATGGTCAGTGCCGCGACACTCGCCGCCGTCAGCGCTTCCATCTCTACACCGGTCTGCCCGGAAAGCTTGCAGCGCGCCAGGATATGCACGGCATCCACGCCATCGGCGCGCAGTTCCACCTTGACGCCAGTGAGCATCAGCGGGTGACACAGGGGGATCAAGTCACTGGTTTTTTTCGCCGCCTGGATCCCGGCAATGCGGGCCACGGCAAACACGTCGCCCTTGGGATGGGCGCCGTCGACAATCATTTTCAGGGTGTCGGGCAACATGCGCACCCGCGCTTCGGCCACGGCTTCACGGAACGTCACGGCTTTGTCGGTGACGTCGACCATGTGGGCGCGACCTTGGGAATCGAGATGAGTCAGCACAGCGATACTCCTGATCAGGAGCAACGATTGTAAACCCAACACGGAACAAAATGTGGGAGGGGGCTTGCCCCCGATTGCGGTGGGTCAGTCAACAGAGATGTTGAATGTGCCACCGCTATCGGGGGCAAGCCCCCTCCCACATTGATCGCGATTACAAATGAGACTCGGCGTACTCGGCCAGAATCGAACGTGGTACGCCCTGCAGCGCGATGTGCACGCCGTTCGGGAAGTCCTTGAAGCGTTCCGTCAGGTAAGTCAGCCCGGAGCTGGTCGCGGACAGGTAAGGGGTGTCGATCTGTGCCAGGTTGCCCAGGCACACCACTTTGGAACCGGCGCCGGCACGGGTGATGATGGTTTTCATCTGGTGCGGGGTAAGGTTCTGGCATTCGTCGATCAAAATCAGGCTCTGCTGGAAGCTGCGACCTCGAATGTAGTTGAGGGATTTGAACTGCAACGGCACTTTGCTGAGGATGTAGTCGACGCTGCCATGGGTGTTTTCGTCATCCATGTGCAAGGCTTCGAGGTTGTCGGTGATCGCCCCCAGCCAAGGCTCCATTTTTTCCGCCTCGGTGCCGGGCAAAAAGCCGATTTCCTGGTCCAGGCCCTGCACGCTGCGGGTGGCGATGATGCGGCGATAGCGCTTGGTCACCATGGTCTGTTCGATGGCGGCGGCCAGGGCGAGGATGGTTTTCCCCGAACCTGCGGCGCCCGTCAGGTTGACCAGGTGAATGTCCGGGTCGAGCAGCGCATACAGCGCCAGGCTCTGGTAGATGTCACGCGGTTTCAGGCCCCAGGCTTCCTGGTGCAACAGGGGTTCCTGATGCAGGTCGAGGATCAGCAGCTTGTCGACCTGAATCTCCTTGATCCAGCCCACGAAGCCCTGCTCGTCGACGATGAATTCGTTGATATGCACTGCCGGCAGGTTGTCGGTCAGTTGCACCTGATGCCAGGTGCGGCCGTGGTCCTGGCGGGTTTCGACCTTGCTGACGCGGTCCCAGAACGAGCCGGTCATCATGTGATAACCACGGGACAGCATCGACACGTCGTCCACCAACTGGTCGGTACTGTAGTCCTCGGCAGCGATCCCACACGCTC
The DNA here is from genome assembly GCF_900004715.1 of Pseudomonas sp. 24 E 13. Classification (NCBI taxonomy): domain Bacteria; kingdom Pseudomonadati; phylum Pseudomonadota; class Gammaproteobacteria; order Pseudomonadales; family Pseudomonadaceae; genus Pseudomonas; species Pseudomonas sp. 24 E 13. Next base: position 124,886 of record NZ_CVTO01000126.1, on the reverse strand, counting down.
GTGCCTTGAGGCGCATATTGATGTCTTTGGTCACCAGCACCAGGCGCAGGTCCTTGTCGCGCGCGTGCAGGTCGATCAATTGGTTGATGATTTTGTTGTCGTTGAGGTTTTCCGGCAGCAGGCTGCTGGGCTCGCTGCGTTTGTTCATCAGGATCGACAGCAACCCCTTGGGCCCGCTCTTGCCACGCTGGATCGGCACGCCGACTTCAACGTCCTCGGGCGAGGCTTCGCCCAGGGTCTTGTCGATCAGGCGGATGGCCTGGCGGCATTCGGCAGCGACGCTGTGGTGGCCGCTTTTGAGTTTGTCCAGTTCCTCCAGCACGATCATGGGGATGGCGACGTGGTGTTCTTCAAAGTTAAGCAGTGCGTTTGGATCGTGAATCAATACGTTGGTATCAAGCACATAAAGGATTGGCTGGTCGGAAGAAGGGGTGCGTCCATGATCATCCATACTCGGTCACCTTTGTGGGAGCCAGTCGACGCAATACCTGGGCGGTGCTGCGCCTCGATTCGACCACCGACTGCACCTGGTGTGACGTCAAGTGCAGTGCCCACATTAGGAGTCTTGGAAGACGCCACCTGTGCTGCAGGTTTCGGCGGTCTGACTTCGTAATACCGCAAAACCCATGACAGGAAAAAGCACTTTGACGCTTTTTTGAAGTTTATTTTTCAGGATGACGAATAGCACTAGCCGAGTGCCATACACCCCGTTAAAGTCGGAAGTCCGCCTGCATCGAAATGTCGCGGCAAATCACCCCGAAAATCCCCCTCGACCAACAGGGCCGGGCATTTCATCGAAATGCTTCACGACAGTCCTGCCAACCCAGGCCACTCTGCGCCGTCGACTGCAACAACATTGGCAATGCCACCCGCGCCTTGTCCTGGGGATCGTGGAACACAATCACGCCTTTGCGCCACAGCAGCATCAGCGTCAGCACCCGCTGCGCCGACTCTTCGGCCTTGAGCTTGCCCGGATCGTCCTGGGAATCGATGTCCCATAGCGCCACTTGCAGACCCTGGGCCTGAAAGAAGCCCTGGCTGTCCGCGCGCCGTTGCCCGTAAGGCGGTCGAAACAGCGGCACATAGTTTTCCGGCAGCAGGTTTTGCACCAGTGATGCGCTGCGGGTGATGGAATCCTGCCAATCGATCCAGTGGCTGTGAGAGCGATACTGCCAACCCTGGATACCCACGCACTGCCCCTGGTACAACGCCTGCACATCCGCAGCGGAACTGCGCTCCACACGGGTTTGCAGGCTGCTGCCGAGGGCGAAGAACGTGGCGTTGATCTTTTGCTTGCGCAGGTAATCGGCGAGCCAGTCGGTATTGCCGCCGACCGTTGCCGGGCCGCCATCGAAGGTCAGCAGGAACATGCGATCGTTAAGCTCATCGCCATTGCGCTCGTGGTCGCCAAAGCGCGCCACTTCGCTGCTGATCTGCGGCATCAGCGCGGCCTTGCGCAGCAGTTCATCGAGATAGCGCTCATGAAAGTGCCGGCTGGGCGCGGCCCAGCCTATATAGAACGAGTCGTCACTGACGGCGAACTTGCCGGCCTGCTCGCGCAGGTCGTCCATGTTTTCCACCAGATAACAGAACGAAGCGTCCTCTTCGCAGCTTTGCTGGGCGAACGTGTAGTTCCCCAACAGCCGCTGCCAGAGTTGGCGGCGCAGGTCGTCAATGGCGGCCAGGTTAATGATCTTCAGGCTCAGGCGCTGCTTGAGCGCGGTTTCGTCCAAGGCTTCGCTGACCAACAGGCCGTGGGCAAACATCAGGATTTCCGCCCGCGAGGCCACATCGAACAGCGCCGGGCTGCCGAGTTTTTCCGGCCAGGTGGCGCGGTCGAGGCTGGCGACATCCACCGGCGCCGCCTGGACATTCAGGCAGAGCAGGCAAGCCGATAATAAAAGCGCTAATCGCACACGGGGTCTCCCTCTCCAGAGTTACCGCCCATCATAGCGGACTGCCCCGCCCTTTTTGTGTAGGCGCGAGCTTGCTCGCGAAAAACGTCTGGGCACCGCGTTTATTCAGCCTGCCAGCATTATCGTTGACGACTTTCGCGAGCAAGCTCGCGCCTACACAAAAACCGGGGCCTATTGGCTTGATAGGTGGAGTCGAACGCTCCAACCCCCTAGAATCGCGCACACGATTCCAGGAGCCAACTTCATGCTGATGGTGATTTCCCCCGCCAAAACCCTCGACTTCGAGTCCAAGCCGGTCACTGCGCGCTTCACCCAGCCGCAGTACCTGGACCATTCCCAGGAACTGATCGAGCAACTGCGCGAACTGAGCCCGGCGCAGATCAGCGAGTTGATGCACGTCTCCGACAAGATCGGCGGCCTCAATGCCGCCCGCTTCGGCAGCTGGACGCCCGCTTTCACCCCGGCCAATGCCAAGCAGGCCCTGCTGGCGTTCAAGGGCGATGTATACACCGGCCTTAACGCCGAAACCTTCAGCGATGCCGATTTCAGCTACGCCCAGGACCACCTGCGCATGCTCTCGGGCCTCTACGGCCTGTTGCGCCCGCTGGATTTGATGATGCCGTACCGCCTGGAGATGGGCACCAAGCTGGCCAACGCCCGTGGCAAGGACCTCTACGCGTTCTGGGGCACGCGCATCAGCGAATGGTTGAATGAAGCGCTGGCCGCGCAAGGCGACGACGTGCTGCTCAACCTGGCCTCCAACGAATACTTCTCGGCGGTCAAGCGCACGGCCCTGAACGCGCGAATCATCAACACCGAGTTCAAGGACCTGAAAAACGGTCAGTACAAGATCATCAGCTTCTACGCAAAAAAAGCCCGGGGCATGATGAGCCGGTTTGTGATTGAAGAACGCATCAACGATCCGGCCAAGCTCAAGCAGTTCGATGTGCAGGGCTATCGCTTCAATGCAGAGCAGTCCAAGCCGGATAACCTGGTGTTCTTGCGCGATCACGCACCGGAATAAGGCCGTACAGAGACTGATGATCAAATGTGGGAGGGGGCTCGCCCCCGATGGCGGTGGTTCAGCTACAAACAAGCTGACTGAAAGACCGCTATCTGGGCATAGGTATCTACACAACTCTGTAGCGCCCAACCGTAACCACGATGCGAAGCGAGTCGCTCTTGATC
>NZ_CVTO01000126.1:101625-121712 GCF_900004715.1 Pseudomonas sp. 24 E 13 | reverse complement strand
GTGGGGCAAGAGCCCTTTTGGTTACTTTTGGGGCTCTTTTCCAAAAGTGACCCGCTGTAAAAGCGGAACCAATAGAAGCCGTTACCGCAGAAACGGATATGTACTCGGTCTGATCCAGCATCCTGGTCGGCCCTGAGGCCCCCATCGGGGGCAAGCCCCCTCCCACATTTGGATCTCGGAGCGTCAGGTAGATACGCGTTATCCCCTCGCCACAGGTGCGGTGTCGCACCAAAATTGTGTAGATACCTATGGCTATCGGGGGCAAGCCCCTCCCACATTTTGATGGTATTCCAAACCAGCAAAACGTCACTTATTTGGCGCCAGAAAAACACCCAGATACAACCCTAACGATTTATTCACTCGACATTCATCGTTTTTTTTCGTAGTGGCACCACTTTTTTTATTCAGTAGTGGCACAAAACTATCCCCTCGCGCCAACTCCCCACAACTACTGGTCTAAATAGCAAGTGCTATCAATATACTACTAGTGCCATCTTTCCCAATATTTCAAGAAATTTCCGGAAACAGGATGAGCGGGCTGGAACTTCATCCTGAAGCACCGCTCATACCACCGGTAACGAAATTCTCTACGCCTGTAAGAGATGACTTACATAACGACCAATGGAAGTAGTCAAGTTGTCTTAAAACACTTTGACTCTATGGTCACACCATCAACTGATCGAGTTAAGGGTGGCGATAAGTACGCATTGCTATCCCCTACAGGCCAAGGCAGCGCTGACCTAAATGAGCCCGTGCAACCACCCAAGGCATTGAGAAAAAAGGCAATTTGCCTGCATCGATACCTTGCCGCACCGGCGCCGAAGTCTTCCTCCAGGGAAGTACGGCTGCATTTCAGGGCAAGCCCCAATAATAAGGCCTGGTTGCGCACAACTTGAGTGCAATAGTTAGTCACTCGTTATTCAACATGCCTGCACGCGGCAAGTCGGCGTCTATTCGCCTAACTTTCGCGGCATCAGTGACGCTTGCAAACATGAACTCCGGCCATCTAATGGCATGATTTAAATACAGAGGTAATTGCGATGCGCATCAGCATATTCGGTTTGGGTTACGTTGGCGCAGTATGTGCCGGTTGCCTGTCTGCCCGTGGCCACGAAGTGGTCGGCGTAGACATCTCCAAGGAAAAGATCGACCTGATCAATGCCGGTAAATCGCCGATCGTTGAACCGGGTCTGGGCGAGCTGTTGAGCCAGGGTATCCAGACCGGCCGACTGCGTGGCACCACCAACTTCGCCGAAGCCATCCGCGATACCGACCTGTCGATGATTTGCGTGGGCACGCCAAGCAAGAAGAACGGCGACCTGGAACTCAACTACATCGAATCGGTATGCCGCGAGATCGGTTTTGTGCTGCGTGACAAGACCACCCGCCATACCATCGTGGTGCGCAGCACCGTACTGCCGGGCACCGTCGCCAACGTGGTGATCCCGATCCTCGAAGACTGCTCCGGCAAGAAAGCCGGCGTCGATTTCGGCGTTGCGGTCAACCCGGAATTCCTGCGCGAATCCACCGCCATCGCCGACTACGACCTGCCACCGATGACCGTCATAGGCGAGTTCGACACCGCTTCCGGCGATGTCCTGCAGTCGCTCTACGAAGAACTCGACGCACCGATCATCCGCAAGGACATCGCCGTTGCCGAGATGATCAAGTACACCTGCAACGTGTGGCACGCCACCAAAGTCACCTTCGCCAACGAGATCGGCAACATCGCCAAGGCCGTCGGCGTCGATGGCCGTGAAGTGATGGACGTGGTCTGCCAGGACAAGACGCTCAACCTGTCCCAGTACTACATGCGCCCGGGCTTCGCTTTCGGCGGCTCGTGCCTGCCCAAAGACGTGCGCGCCCTGACCTACCGCGCCGGCTCCCTGGACGTGGAAGCGCCGCTGCTCAACTCGCTGATGCGCAGCAACGAATCCCAGGTGCAGAACGCCTTCGACATCGTTTCCAGCCACGACAAGCGCAAAGTCGCCCTGCTGGGCCTGAGCTTCAAGGCCGGTACCGATGACCTGCGTGAAAGCCCGTTGGTAGAACTGGCGGAAATGCTGATCGGCAAGGGCTACGACCTGAGCATCTACGACAGCAACGTCGAGTACGCCCGCGTGCACGGTGCGAACAAGGACTACATCGAAGGCAAGATCCCCCACGTGTCGTCCCTGCTCAACTCGGACTTCGATGATGTGATCAACAACTCCGACGTGATCATCCTCGGTAACCGTGACGAGAAGTTCCGTGCCCTGGCGCATAACGCTCCGGAAGGCAAGCAAGTGGTCGATCTGGTGGGCTTCATGTCCAAGGCCACCAGCGTAAGCGGCCGTACTGAAGGTATTTGCTGGTAACAGCAACGGCAAGTTTCAGGCTGCCAGTGGCTTAATCCCCAGCGCTTGCAGCCTGAAGCCTCCTCCCCTTCCGGATGACGCTTATGTCCAAGTTAAAACATGTATTTCTGCAAGCCGCCGGCTGGCTGTTGTTTCTCAGCCTGCTGATGGGACTCGCCCTGCTGTTGCCGGCGAGCACCTTCGATTCGCAATCGAAGAATTTTATTTTCCTGATTGGCGCCGTCGGTATCTGGCGCTACTCGATGGGCGCAACGCATTTCTTTCGCGGCATGCTGTTCCTGTACGTGGTGTACCCGCACCTGCGCCGCAAAGTGCGCAAGCTGGGCAAGGCCGCCGACCCATCCCATGTGTTCCTGATGGTCACCAGCTTCAGGATCGATGCGCTGACCACTGCGCAGGTCTACAGCTCGGTGATTCGCGAAGCCATCGAATGCGGCTTCCCCACCACCGTGGTCTGCTCGCTGGTGGAAATGTCCGATGAGCTGCTGGTCAAGAGCCTCTGGGAAAAAATGAACCCACCGGCTCACGTCAAGCTCGACTTCGTGCGCATCGCCGGTACCGGCAAGCGCGACGGCCTGGCTTTCGGTTTCCGCGCCATCTCGCGCCACCTGCCGGATGACCGCGCCGTGGTGGCCGTGATCGATGGCGACACCGTGCTGGCCGAAGGCGTGGTGCGCAAGACCGTGCCGTGGTTCCAGCTGTTCGGCAATGTCGGTGGCCTGACCACCAACGAATTCTGCGAAGTGCGCGGCGGCTACATCATGAGCGAGTGGCACAAGCTGCGCTTCGCCCAGCGCCACATAAACATGTGCTCCATGGCCCTGTCCAAGCGCGTGCTGACCATGACCGGGCGCATGTCGGTATTCCGCGCCAGCGTGGTGACTGACCCGGGCTTTATCGCCGACGTGGAAAGCGACTCGCTGCAACACTGGCGCCTGGGCCGCTTCAAGTTCCTCACCGGTGATGACAAGTCCAGCTGGTTCAGCCTGATGCGCCTGGGCTACGACACCTTCTACGTGCCGGATGCCGCGATCAACACCGTGGAACACCCGCCGGAAAAGAGCTTTATCAAGGCCAGCCGTAAGCTGATGTTCCGCTGGTACGGCAACAACCTGCGCCAGAACTCCCGCGCCCTGGGCCTGGGTGTGCGCCGCCTCGGTGTGTTCACCAGTGTGGTGCTGTTCGACCAGCGCGTGTCGATGTGGACCTCCCTGCTCGGCCTGACCGTGGCAATCATCGCCACCTTCAAATACGGCGGCGCCTTCATCCTCGCGTACCTGCTGTGGATCGGCATCACCCGCCTGATCCTTACGCTGCTGCTGTCGTGCTCCGGCCACAAGATCGGCCCGGCCTATCCGCTGATTCTCTATTACAACCAGATCATGGGCGCGCTGGTGAAGATCTACGTGTTCTTCCGCCTTGATCAACAGTCCTGGACCCGCCAGGACACCAAACTGACCCGCGATTTGGCCAGCTTTCAACGTTGGTTCAACACCTGGTCGTCTCGGACCATGACCTTCTCCGCCGGCAGCATTTTCGTTGCCGTATTGCTGATGATGGTCTGACCCTGCCAAGCCTGAATTAACTTAAGGAATGCCCTGATGAACAGCCAAGTAAACGCCAACGTAGTCCACGAATCCGAAGCCCAGCGCCAGCACGCCCGGGTCAAAATCCCGGCCAAGCTGCGCTTCTTCAACACCGACCGCACGCAGACCGAAGCACGGGTGATCGACTTGTCCGCGGGCGGCCTGGCGTTCACCGCCACCCAGCCGCTGACCATCGGTGAGGTGCACAAGGGTCGCCTGCAGTTCGTGATCGACAACCTCGGCCTGGCGATGGATGTGGAGCTGCAGATTCGCTCCTACGACCGCCAGACCGGCCGCACCGGCTGCCAGTTCCAGAACCTCGATGCCCAGGATATTTCCACCCTGCGCCACCTGATCACCTCGCACTTGTCCGGTGACATCGTGACCATGGGCGACGTGCTGGCCACCTTGCAACGCGACAACTTCACCAAGGCCCGCAAGGTCAAGGACGGCGGCAGCAACATGAGCGCCTTTGGCCGCTTGCGCGCCGTGACCTTCAGCCTGGCGATCTTCCTGGTCGGCCTCGCCGCGTTCGGTTTCGTCTTCAAGTCCCTCTACGGCATGTACTTCGTCAGCCACGCCCAGGCAGGTATCGTCAGCGTACCGGGCATGAACGTGACCATGCCGCGTGACGGCACCGTGCAAAGCCTGCTCAAGGGCGACGCGATAGCGGCCAAAGGCGCGCCGCTGGCGACCTTCAGCACCAGCATGCTCGATGTGCTCAAGGGCCACCTGGACGAAGACCAACTGCAACCGGCCAAGGTTGAAGAACTGTTCGGCAAGCAAATGACCGGCACCCTGACCTCGCCGTGCGATTGCGTGGTCGCCCAGCAACTGGTCGCCGACGGCCAGTACGCCAGCAAGGGCGATGTGATCTTCCAACTGGTGCCGCGTGGCAGTCAGGCTAACGTCGAAGCCCGCTTCACCTACCGCCAGTTTGGCGATGTACGTCCAGGTACGCCGGTGAGCTTCCAGGTCGCCGACGAAGAGCAGGTGCGCACCGGCACCATCGTCAGCAGCACCAGCCTGAACAGCGCCGACCTGTCCTCCGACATCCGCGTGCAGATCAAGCCGGATGCCCCGCTGGACAGCACCTACGCCGGCCGCCCGGTGGAAGTCACCAGTGACCGCGGCCCTTCGCTGAATTGGCTGATCGATAAAGCCATGGCTCACGGTCTGTAAGCGAGGACATGCCTGTGAACCCTATTTCAAGAACAACACAATCCCTGTGGGAGCGGGCTTGCCACAAAAAACCCTCCCACATGGGTTCGGTGGCGTTGCTGGCGGTTGCGGTGAGCCTGGCCGGTTGTGCCGGCCTGCCCGACCAACGCCTGGCCAATGAAGCGCTCAAGCGTGGCGACACCGTCACCGCCCAGCAGAATTACCAGCAACTGGCAGACCTGGGCTACAGCGAGGCCCAGGTGGGCCTGGCCGATATCCAGGTCGGTACCCGCGATCCGGCGCAAATCAAACAGGCCGAAGCCACCTACCGCGCGGCGGCGGACACTTCGCCCCGCGCCCAGGCACGTCTCGGCCGTCTGCTGGTGGCCAAGCCCGGCGCCACCGAAGCCGAACACCATGAAGCGCAAATGCTGCTGAAAAAAGCCTTTGCCAATGGCGAAGGCAATACCCTGATTCCGCTGGCGATGCTGTACCTGCAATACCCGCACAGCTTCCCCGACGTGAACGCCCAGCAACAGATCAGCCAATGGCAGGCCGCCGGTTACCCGGAAGCCGGCCTGGCCCAGGTGCTGCTGTATCGCACCCAGAACACCTACGACCAGCATCTGGATGATGTCGAGCGCATCTGCAAGGCGGCGCTCAACACCACCGATATCTGCTACGTCGAGCTGGCCACCGTCTACCAGAAAAAAGCCGAGCCGGAAAAACAGGCCGAGCTGCTCAAGCAGATGGAAGCAGGCTACAGCCGTGGCACCGTCACCGCCCAGCGCGTCGACAGCGTCGCCCGCGTACTCGGCGATGCCACCCTCGGCACGCCGGACGAAAAAACCGCCCAGGCGTTGCTGGAAAAAATCGCCCCAGGTTACCCCGCGTCCTGGGTCAGCCTGGCGCAACTGCTCTACGACTTCCCCGAACTGGGCGAAGTCGACCAGATGATGAAGTACCTGGACAACGGCCGCGCCGCCGACCAGCCACGCGCCGAGCTGTTGCTGGGCAAGCTTTACTACGAGGGCAAATGGGTGCCGGCCGACGCCAAGGCTGCCGAGGCGCATTTCGAGAAAGCCGTGGGCCGTGAAGTGGCCGCCGATTACTACCTCGGCCAGATCTACCGCCGTGGCTACCTGGGCAAGGTCTACTCGCAAAAAGCCCTGGACCACCTGCTGACCGCAGCGCGCAACGGCCAGAACAGCGCCGATTTCGCCATTGCCCAACTGTTTTCCCAGGGCAAGGGCACCAAGCCCGACCCGCTCAACGCCTATGTTTTCAGCCAACTGGCCAAGGCCCAGGACACGCCGGAAGCCAATGAGCTGGCCACCCAGCTCGAAGCCCCGCTGACGCCTGAGCAACGCGCCGAAGGCCAACGCCTGGTGCAACAGGAGCTGGCCGCCCGCGGCACCCTGGCCCAAAGCACGCTGCAACTGCACGCCCTGCAAGAAGAAGACGGCGAGGAATCCCTATGAAGCTCAATCCATTCGTCAAGGCCGGCATCGGCCTGTCTTTCGCCCTGCTGTGGTCGTGCCCGACCCTGGCCGCGCTGACCGAAGCCAAGAACTTCGGCCTGGAAGTCAAAGCCACCGCGCAGTCCGAAGACGACCGCGACCTTGGCACTCAGAAAGGCGGCGACGTCAACGGTATCGGCCTCGACCTGCGCCCGTGGATCTACGGCGAAAGCGGCGCGTGGAGCGCCTACGCCATGGGCCAGGCGGTGGCCTCCAGCGACATTATCGAGACCGACACCCTGCAACAGTCGGCGGATGACACGACCGAACAATCGAGCAACGACGACCGCAAGGCGAAGAAAAACTACCTGGCCCTGCGCGAGTTCTGGGTCGGCTACAGCGGCTTCACGCCCTACCCCGGCGAGATCCTCAAGTTCGGTCGCCAGCGCCTGCGCAATGACGACGGTCAATGGCGCGACACCAACATCGAAGCGCTGAACTGGACCTTCGACACCACCCTGCTCAAGGCCAACGTCGGCGCCGCCGAACGCTTCAGCGAATACCGCACCGACCTCAAGGAACTGTCGCCGGTCGACAAGGACCGCCAGCACTTCTACGCCGACGCCGCCTACCAATGGACGCCGGGCCAGTGGATCGGCCTGCGCGGCCACCATACCCATGACGACGGCAAGCTCGACTACGCCGAACCGGGCGTGGCCAGCGACCCATTGGACAAGCGCGAAAACGGCGACCTGACCTGGCTCGGCATCGAAGCCAACAGCGACGCCTATAACTGGCGCAACACCAACACGGTCAACTACTGGGCCAGCATCACCGGCATGAAGGGCGACCGCGACACGGTCAACGCCTTGAACGCCGATGGCAGCCGCCCGACCAATGCCAAGCGCAGTGATGACGTCAGCGGCTGGGCCACCGATATCGGCGTACGCCTGCGCCTGGACCCGCAGTGGCAAGTGGGCGCGGCCTATTCGCGCGCCAGCGCCGAATACGAACAGAACGGCCTGCAAAGCAACCGTTCGAACTGGACCGGCACCCAGTCCCGCGTGCACCGCTTCGGCGAGGCGTTTCGCGGCGAGATGAACAACATGCAGTCCATGAGCCTGTTCGGTTCCTGGCAGCTGCGCGAGGACTACGACGCCAGCCTGGTGTACCACAAGTTCTGGCGCGTCGACGGCAACAAGCCGGTGGGCAGCAACGGCATCGATGCGGTGCAGAACAACACCGACGACGTGACCGGCGCGATCCTTTCCAGCACCTCCCTGCCCCTTGAAGACGGCAAGAAGGACCTCGGCCAGGAGATGGACCTGGTCGTCACCAAGTACTTCAAGAAAGGCTTGCTGCCCGCCGCGCTGAGCCAGTCGATTGACGAGCCCTCGGCCCTGGTGCGCTTGCGTGCCGGCGTGTTCAAGCCGGGTGACGCCTATGGCAGCCAGGTCGACTCCTACATGCACCGCGCCTTTGTCGACGTGGTCTGGAAATTCTGATGGGAGCCTGCGCAATGAATGCTCAAAGCCTACTCGTCGCGGCAATGCTGGTGGCCAGTGCCCCAGCGTTTGCCGACACGGCGGCCAAGGCGCCGACCATCGCCAAGGAACTGCAACAGGCCAAGACCTACACCATTTCCAGCCCGCCCACCGCGCCGCTGGAAATGGCCAAGCCGGCGCTGCCCGACCTGTCGGGCTACACCGCTGCGGCCATGGAAAAAAAGATCGTCAGAAGCAAACCGGGCAAGATCAGCATCCGCCGCATGATGCAGGAAGACGCGCTCAAGGACTTTATCGGCGGCGACAACAAGATGGCCGAATGGGTGGTGCGCCAGCATGGCATTCCCCAGGCGATCTTTGTCGACGACGGCTACATGAACCTCAAGGACCTGCTGGGCAAGGTGCCCAAGCAGTACTTCAGCGAGACATCGCCCGGTGTGTTCCTGGCCAAGTTGCCGATCGTGGTCGGTCGTAAAGGCATCCTCGATATCGACAAGAACACCCAGGAACTGCGCCTGTCCCAGCAAGCCGGTTCGTTCCTGATCAACGACGGTCAACTGTTCGTGCGTGACACCAAGGTCACCGGTTGGGATGAAAAAACCAACGGCCCGGCGCTGTTCAAGTCGCCCAAGGAGTTCCGCCCGTTCCTGCTGGCCTGGGGCGGCACCGAGACCTATATCTCCAAGACTAAAATGGCCAGCTTCGGCTATGCCAACAGTAAGTCGTACGGGGTGAGTATTTCCCAGTACACGCCAAACATGGCCAAGGTGCTCAAGCGTCCAGAGCCGACCGGCTGGATCATCGATTCCGAGTTCTCGGACATGTGGTACGGCTTCTACTGCTACGAAACCACGGGCTTTGTGATCAAGGGCAATACCTACAAGGACAACATCGTCTACGGCATTGACCCCCATGACCGTTCCCACGGCCTGATCATCGCCGACAACACCGTGTACGGCACGAAGAAGAAGCACGGCATCATCATTTCCCGGGAAGTGAACGACAGCTTCATCTTCAACAACCGCAGCTACGACAACAAACTGTCGGGCCTGGTGATCGACCGTAACAGCGTGAACAACCTGATCGTCGACAACGAGATCTACCGCAACCACACCGACGGCATCACCCTCTATGAGAGCGGTGACAACCTGCTGTGGGGCAACAAGGTGATCAGCAACCGTCGCCACGGCATCCGCGTGCGTAACAGCGTGAACATCAAGCTCTACGAAAACACCGCTATGGCCAACGGCCTGACCGGCGTTTACGGCCACATCAAGGACTTGACCGACACCGATCGTGACATCGCCCTCGACCCGTTCGACGCCAAGGTCTCGCTGATCGTGGTCGGCGGTGAGCTGGCGGGTAACGGCAGCGGACCGCTGTCCATCGACTCGCCGTTGAGTATCGAGCTATACCGCGTGTCGATGCTGGCGCCGACCAAATCCAGCGGCATCAGCTTCTCCGGCATTCTGGGCGAGCGCCAGGAAGAAATTCTCGACCTGCTGGTGCGCCAGCAGAAAGCCGTGCTGATCGACCCCGTCGAACGCCAGACCGAACTGCAGGACTGAGGATGACCCTTATGCACCCACACATGATCAAACTGCTGAGCCTCTCGGGTCTGACCCTCGGCCTGCTCGCGGCCAGCCAGGGCGTGCGCGCCGATGAAGTGAAGGCACCGACCTTCACCGCCGAACCGTGCTGCAGCCTGTGCCCGGCCGCCCACGACGCGAAGAATTACACCACGCGCTACCAGCAGAACTTCACCACCCTGGTGCAAGCCCAGGGCGACTGGCTGTTCCGTACCCAGGAAGACCTGCGCACCGAATTCGACACCACGCCGGCCGGCTACAAGCGCATGCAGCAGTTGCACGATGCGTTCAAGAGCAAGGGCGTGGAACTGGTGGTGGTCTACCAGCCGACCCGTGGCCTGGTGAACCGCAACAAGCTCAACCCCGAAGAAAAAGCCGCGTTCGATTTCGACAAGGCCCTGGGCAACTACAAAACCATGCTCGGCCGTTTCGCCAAGATGGGCTATGTGGTGCCGGACCTGTCGCCGCTCACCAACGAGCAACTGCCCGACGAATTGCCGGCCCATGATTTCTACTTCCGTGGCGACCAGCACTGGACCCCGTACGGCGCCCAGCGCACCGCAAAAATCGTCGCGGCCAAGGTCAAGCAGATGCCGCAGTACGCGGAAATCCCCAAGCGCGAATTCGAGACCAAACGCTCGGGGCGCATGGGCAAGACCGGCACCCTGCACAACATGGCCGGGCAACTGTGCGGCACCAGCTACGCGATCCAGTACATGGACCAGTTCACCACCGAACCCAAGGGTGAAGCCGGTGACGGCGACCTGTTCGGCGATTCGGGCGACCCGCAGATCACCCTGGTGGGCACCAGCCACAGCGGCAAGAACTACAACTTCGCCGGCTTCCTGCAGGAAGAAATCGGTGCCGACATCCTCAACGTCGCCTTCCCCGGCGGTGGCCTGGAAGGCTCGATGATCCAGTACCTGGGCAGCGAAGAGTTCCAGAAGAACCCGCCGAAGATCCTCATCTGGGAGTTCTCGCCGCTGTACCGTCTCGACCAGGAAACCATCTACCGCCAGATGATGGCGCTGCTCGACAACGGCTGCGAAGGCAAGGCCGCGCAGATGTCGGCCAGCACCACATTGAAACCGGGCAAAAACGAACTGATGGTCAACAGCGCGAACAAAGACCTGCGCAATGCCACCCATCAGGTCGATATCCGCTTCGCCGATCCGTCGGTGAAAACCTTGCAAGCCACCCTCTGGTACATGAACGGGCGCCACGAGGACATCAAGATCGAGAAACCCGAAACATCCGATACAGACGGGCGTTTCGCCTTTGAACTGCGCACCGATGAAGACTGGGCCTCGCAGAACTTGCTGGCCGTGGAAGTGCAGGGCCCGGAAAAGGGCGCTGCCGCGCAGAAAGTCGAAGCGAAAATTTGCACACGCAACGTATTCCCAAGCGGTGGTCAGCAGACCGCCCAACTCGGGAAGTGAGGTTACCTATGCAAAAGTTATTGCTCCCTACCCTGCTGGGCCTGGCCATGTTTGCCGGCGCCGTGAATGCGGCCGCGCCACTGCGTCCGCCCCAAGGCTATTTCGCCCCGATCGAAGCGTTCAAGACCGGCGACTTCAAGGAAAACTGCGACACCATGCCGACGCCCTACACCGGGCCGTTGCAGTTTCGCAGCAAGTACGAAGGCTCGGACAAGGCTCGCTCGACACTGAATGTGCAGTCGGAAAAAGCCTTTCGCGACAGCACCGCCGACATCACCAAGCTGGAGAAAGACACCAGCAAACGCGTGATGCAGTTCATGCGTGACGGCCGCCCAGAGCAGCTCGAATGCACGCTGAACTGGCTGGTGTCGTGGGCCAAGGCCGATGCCTTGATGTCCAAGGACTTCAACCACACCGGCAAGTCCATGCGCAAATGGGCACTGGGCAGCATGGCCTCGGCCTATGTGCGCCTGAAGTTCTCCGAGTCGCACCCGCTGGCCAACCACCAGCAGGAATCGCAACTGATCGAAGCCTGGTTCAACAAACTGGCCGATCAGGTGGTGAGCGACTGGGACAACCTGCCGCTGGAAAAAACCAACAACCATTCCTACTGGGCCGCCTGGTCGGTGATGGCGACCTCCATCGCCACCAACCGCCGCGACCTGTTTGACTGGGCCGTCAAGGAATACAAGGTCGGTGTGAACCAGGTCGACGACCAGGGCTTCCTGCCGAACGAACTGAAGCGTCAACAACGCGCCCTGTCGTACCACAACTACGCCCTGCCGCCGCTGTCGATGATTGCCAGTTTTGCCCTGGTCAACGGCGTGGACCTGCGCCAGGAAAACAACAGCGCGCTCAAGCGCCTGGGCGACAAGGTGCTGGCCGGGGTCAAGGACCCGGACATCTTCGAACAGAAGAACGGCAAGGAGCAGGACATGAAGGACTTGAAGCAGGACATGAAATTCGCCTGGCTCGAGCCTTTCTGCACCCTCTACACCTGTGCCCCGGAAGTGATCGAGCGCAAGCACGGCATGCAGCCGTTCAAGACCTTCCGCCTGGGCGGCGACCTGACCAAGGTCTACGACCCGACGCATGAAAAAGGCAACAAAGGCAGCTAGTCGCTGATCGTTCCCACGCTCTGCGTGGGAATGCAGCACGGGACGCTCCGCGTCCCAAAGCGTGACGCAGAGCGTCACAAGAGGCATTCCCACGCAGAGCGTGGGAACGATCAAAGCCTCCCCCGAATTTCGCGGGGGGGTTTGGGGGGGCTGCGGCCCTTGACTGTTGGTTTAAACATGGAGAGATCGGGATGGTTTTCTCGTCCAACGTGTTCCTGTTTCTGTTCTTGCCGATCTTTCTCGGCTTGTACTACTTGAGCGGGCAACGCTATCGCAACCTGCTGCTGCTGATTGCCAGCTACGTGTTCTACGCCTGGTGGCGAGTGGACTTCCTGGCGCTGTTCGCCGCCGTGACGCTGTGGAATTACTGGATCGGCCTCAAGGTCGGTGCCGCCGGCGTGCGCACCCAACCGGCGCAGCGCTGGCTGCTGCTCGGCGTGGCCGTCGACCTGTGCATCCTCGGCTACTTCAAGTACGCCAACTTCGGCGTCGACAGCATCAATGTGATGATGAAGTCGGCGGGCCTGGAGCCGTTTATCCTCACCCACGTGCTGTTGCCGATCGGGATCTCGTTCTACATCTTCGAGTCCATCAGCTACATCATCGACGTGTATCGCGGCGACACCCCGGCAACGCGCAACCTGATCGACTTCGCGGCGTTCGTGGCGATCTTCCCGCACCTGATCGCCGGCCCCGTGTTGCGCTTTCGCGACCTCGCCGACCAGTTCAACAACCGCACCCACACCCTCGACAAGTTCTCCGAAGGCTGCACGCGGTTCATGCAGGGTTTCATCAAGAAAGTCTTCATCGCCGATACCCTGGCGGTGGTGGCCGACCACTGCTTCGCCCTGCAAAACCCGACCACGGGTGACGCCTGGCTCGGCGCGCTGGCCTACACCGCGCAGCTGTACTTCGACTTCTCCGGCTACAGCGACATGGCCATCGGCCTGGGCTTGATGATGGGTTTCCGCTTCATGGAAAACTTCAAGCAGCCGTACATCAGCCAGTCGATCACCGAGTTCTGGCGGCGCTGGCACATCAGCCTGTCCACCTGGCTGCGTGACTACCTGTACATCACCCTGGGCGGCAACCGCAAAGGCACGCTGACCACCTACCGCAACCTGTTCCTGACCATGCTGCTCGGTGGCCTGTGGCACGGCGCCAACATCACCTACATCGTGTGGGGCGCCTGGCACGGCATGTGGCTGGCGATTGAAAAA
Source organism: Pseudomonas sp. 24 E 13 (assembly GCF_900004715.1). Classification (NCBI taxonomy): domain Bacteria; kingdom Pseudomonadati; phylum Pseudomonadota; class Gammaproteobacteria; order Pseudomonadales; family Pseudomonadaceae; genus Pseudomonas; species Pseudomonas sp. 24 E 13. The sequence continues at coordinate 108,277 of NZ_CVTO01000126.1, read as the reverse complement.
GCCATCGGCCTCAATACGGCGCCACGCAGCTTCAACGTGCTGCGCTGGGCTTTCACCTTCCTGCTGGTGGTGATGGGCTGGGTGATCTTCCGTGCCGAAAACCTGCACGTCGCCGGGCGTATGTACGGTGCCATGTTCAGCTTTAGCGAGTGGTCGCTGTCGGAACTCAACCGCGCCAACCTCACCGGCCTGCAAGTGGCGACCCTGGTGGTGGCCTACGCAACGCTGGCGTTCTTTGGCCTGCGTGATTTCTACCGCAATCGCCCTGCCGAGAAATCCAAGCCGAGTGATCCGAGCCTGATCAAGGCCGTACCGGGCGACAACCCCGGCAGCATCCACGAGCCCGGCTTCAGCGTGGGCCGTGACGCCGCCGTGCAACCGGCCTACTGGACCGCTGACTGGCCACGCTACGCGATGCGCGCGGCGGTGCTGCTGCTGTTCGTGGCCTCGATCCTGAAACTGTCGGCGCAGAGTTTCTCGCCGTTCCTTTACTTCCAATTCTGAGGGAGCCGACCATGACCCGTTCATTACGCATCCTCTATATCAGCCTGTTCCTGGTGCTGCTGCTGGCACTGGGCGCCTGGTCACTGCGCAGCTTCCTGGGCTTCAGCACCAACGCCGATGCCACGGTGCTCAACGGGCGCTGGACCAAGGCCGTCGAGACCCATTACGACGAGGCGTTCCCGATCAAGCGCCTGGGCACCAACCTGTGGGCGGCGCTGGACTACAAGCTGTTCAACGAAGGACGCCCTGGCGTGGTGCTGGGCCGCGATCACTGGCTGTACAGCGACGAGGAATTCAACCCCGCCGTCAATGAAGACCAGAACCTGCAAGGCAACTACGCACTGGTCGAAGGCGTGCGCCGGAAGCTCAAGGCTCAGGGCATCCAACTGGTGATGGCGATCGTGCCGGCCAAGGTGCGCCTGTACCCGGAACACCTGGGTGAGGTGAAACCAGCAAGCATCCACGCCAACCTGTACCAGGATTTCCATGCCCGTGTGGCCGCAGACAACATCCCTGCCCCGGACCTGCTCGGCCCGCTGCAACAGGCCAAGCTCGCCGGCAAGCAAGTGTTCCTGCGCACCGATACCCACTGGACCCCGGACGGCGCGGAAATCGCCGCCAAGCAACTGGCCAGGGCGATTGCCGACAAGACTCCGCTGAGCGGCGAGCCGCAGCGCTTTGTCACCGAAGCCGAGAAGACCGAACCGCATAAAGGCGACCTGCGTCTGTTCCTGCCCCTGGACCCGCTGTTCGAAAACCTGATGCCGCCCAAGGAGCCGCTGCAAAAACGCGTCACCCACCTGGCCGAAGAGAAAGGTGATGACGCGCTGTTCAGCGACAGCGAAACCCCGGTAGCCCTGGTGGGCACCAGCTACAGCGCCAACCCCAACTGGAACTTCGTCGGCGCCCTCAAGCAAGCCCTGGGCAGCGACGTGGTCAGCTACGCCGAAGACGGCCACGGCCCGATCCTGCCGATGCTCAGCTACCTGAAAAGCGACGACTTCAAGAACAACCCGCCCCAGGTGCTGATCTGGGAGTTCCCTGAACGCTATCTGCCCGTCAACAACGAAATCGGTGATGCCGACCCCGCGTGGGTTGCGCAGCTTAAACAAGCCGGTTCGCGCCAACAGAACATGGCAAGCAACACCCCTGCTTTTAAAAATCAGAAATCCGAGACGCCCGACCGGGCGCAAAACTGAAAGAGAGGTAACTCACATGACTTTCACTACAACTCCTCGTCGTCTCGCCAAGACCCTGGCTATCGCCGCCGGCCTGAGCTTCGTATCCATGTCCGCCTTCGCCGGTGGTGATGCCGCGCTCTACGGCCCAACGGCGCCGAAAGGCTCGAGCTTCGTGCGCATCTACAACGCCAGCAACCAGGAAGTCAGCGCCACGGTCGGCGCCACCAACCTCAGCGACGTTGCGCCACTGGCCAGCAGCGACTTCAGCTTCATGCCGGGCGGCGACTACAGCGCCAAGGTCGGCAGCCAGACCGTACCGGTCAAGCTCGCCGCCGATCACTACTACACCCTGGTCAACAGCGGCAGCGGCCAGCCTCAGTTGATCGAGGAACCACCGTTCAAGAACAAGCAGAAATCCCTGGTGCGCGTGCAGAACCTCAGCGACAAGGCCCTGACCCTGAAAACTGCCGACGGCAAGACCGACGTGGTCAAGTCGGTGGCCGCCAAGGGCCGTGGCGAACGTGAAATCAACCCGGTGAAGGTGAGCCTGGCGCTGTATGACGGCGACAAAAAGGTCGGCGATGTGAAGCCGGTTGCCCTGGAGCGCGGTGAGGCAGCGGTGCTGTACGTCACCGGTTCCGGTTCAAGCCTGTCGCCGGTCTGGGTGAAACGCCCAGTGTCGACCCGCTGATTATTTCCCGAACTGAACGCAATCTACTGTAGGAGCGGGCTTGCCCGCGAAGAACGTCAACGATGACGCAGCGCCTTTGGTTTATCGCGCTGCTCTCGGGTTTTTCGCGAGCAAGCTCGCTCCTACAGGGGATCGAGGCGCCGGTTCGGACCGAGACAAAAACAAGAGTGAAACGACAAACCTTCGTAGCTCTGACCCAAACTGATTCAAGGAGAAACACCCATGATTCCAGTCATCCTTTCCGGTGGTAGCGGCTCACGTCTTTGGCCGCTTTCGCGTAAACAGTTCCCCAAGCAATTCCTGGCCCTGACCGGCGAGCACACGTTGTTCCAGCAAACCCTGGAACGCCTGGTGTTCGAAGGCATGGACTCCCCCATCGTGGTCTGCAACAAGGACCACCGTTTTATCGTCAACGAGCAACTGAGCGCGCGCAAGCTTGAGTGCCAGCGCATCCTGATGGAGCCGTTCGGCCGCAACACCGCGCCGGCCGTGGCCCTGACCGCGATGATGCTGGTCAATGAAGGCCGTGACGAGCTGATGCTGGTGCTGCCCGCCGACCACGTGATCGACGACCAGAAAGCCCTGCAACGCGCCCTGGCCCTGGCCACCGTGGCCGCCGAGCGCGGCGAAATGGTGCTGTTCGGCGTGCCGGCAACCCGTCCGGAAACCGGTTACGGCTACATCAAGTCCAGCAACGATTCGCTGCTGCCTGAAGGCGTAAGCCGCGTGCAGCAGTTCGTGGAAAAACCCGATGAAAAACGCGCCGTCGAGTTCGTCAAAAGCGGCGGCTACTTCTGGAACAGCGGCATGTTCCTGTTCCGTGCCAGCCGCTTCCTGGAAGAGCTGAAAAAGCACGACCCGGACATCTACGACACTTGCGTGCTGACCCTGGAACGCAGCGAGCAGACCGCCGACACCGTGACCTTCGACGAAGCCACCTTCGCCTGCTGCCCGGACAACTCCATCGACTACGCCGTGATGGAAAAAACCCAGCGCGCCTGTGTGGTGCCGTTGAGCGCCGGCTGGAGCGACGTGGGCTGCTGGGCCTCGCTGTGGGCGGTCAATGACAAAGACGCCAACGGCAACGTGAGCAAAGGCGACGTGGTGATCCAGGACAGCCGCAACTGCATGGTGCATGGCAACGGCAAGCTGGTCTCGGTGATCGGCCTGGACAACATCGTGGTGGTGGAAACCAAGGACGCGATGATGATTGCCCACAAGGACAAGGTCCAGGGCGTCAAGCAGATGGTCAACACCCTTAACGAGCAAGGTCGCAGCGAGACCCAGAATCACTGTGAAGTCTATCGTCCGTGGGGCTCCTACGACTCGGTGGACATGGGCGGGCGCTTCCAGGTCAAGCACATCTCGGTCAAGCCGGGCGCCTGCCTGTCGCTGCAGATGCACCACCACCGCGCCGAACACTGGATCGTGGTCAGCGGCACCGCTGAAGTCACCTGTGACGACAACGTGTTCCTGCTCTGCGAAAACCAGTCCACCTACATCCCGATCGCTTCGGTGCACCGTCTGCGCAACCCGGGCAAGATCCCGCTGGAGATCATCGAGGTGCAATCGGGCAGCTACCTGGGCGAAGACGATATCGAGCGTTTCGAAGATATCTACGGTCGCTCCACGCCGATTGAACGTGGCGTGTCAGTGAAAACTATTGCGCAATAAACGAGTCGTAACAGAAACCCCCGTCCAGCCAACTGCGTTCCCTATCCGCAGTCGGTTGGGCGGGGGTTTTTCAGCTCAGTGAGCTTCTGAACCTATGGCCTCTGATCACTTGAACGCTTCCAGTTCGATGGGGAGTAGGCGTTATAGCCCCCGCTCCCGTTAGAGCTGCTACCCGCATTGCTGTATTTATCCTTGCCGATTTCCTCGGCGCCCCTGCCCATCCATGTGGCTGCCGCACCCGCAACTTTCGCACCAAAACCACCCGACCTGGCGAGCTGCTTTCCGACCCCTTGCAACATCGCGCCACCCACGGTAAGGGCTGCCCCTGCGGCTTTATCTTTGGTGTCGTTGTTGTTGAGGGCAGTGGGAAAGCGCGAACTGACCTGGTCATTGAGGCCTTGCATGACAGTCTGCCGCAAGTTCGTCAGCCCCAGGTTCTGCATACGTGGCAATGACGTTGATCCGACCTCCTGGTCAGGCGCATGAATGATTGCTGCCGCCGCGGCGGACGGGGGCGGAGCCATCGGTGCGGTAAGGGAGGTCAGCACGGGTGTAGCAATGTTTGATACGGTCATAAAGGCACCTGACTTATCGGTTGGTTACCTCCCTGGCGTCAGATCATTCCATTTAAATATGTTGTGGCAAAAAAGCTCGATGCGGTTCCCATGCCCTCGGGCCAGAGACCTGTGCACCTGGGAAAAGCATCGAGCGCAATAGGCAATCGGGGCGCCCCACGAGTAGGATGTTTGATCCCTTGTGAGGTTATCGTTATGTTCTTCGGTGTGCTGCTGATCATCACTTGGCTGATCCTGCTGCTGCGCTACCCGGCCAAGGCCTTGCCGGTATCGCTGGCCGCTGCCGTCGGCCTGGGTTTGGTGGCGGTGTGGGTGGTGTGGCTGGACAACCGCGAAGCCGCGCAACTGGCCCGCCTGGAACTGCGCATCACCTACGCCCCGCAGGAATGCCCTGCCGACCGCCCGTTGAAGCTGGTCTTGAACAATGGCAACGACGTGCCCCTCACCGAATTGCGTTGGCGCGTCGCGGCCTATGCACCGGGCGACACGGTGAACCTGGCCGACAACGTCTACGCCGCCCCCCGTTATCGTGGCCCCGGGGAACTGCAGGCCGGCGCCACCTGGGAAGACTGCCTGCCCACCCCGCCACTGCGCCCCGGCTATCGCCCGCAAACCCTGGAATTTCGCGCCGAGCACCTGCAAGGCAGTTTCTCGGACTGACAAAGGATTGATCCATGCCCACCGTACTCATCACCGGTTGTTCCAGCGGCATTGGCCGTGCCCTGGCCGACAGCTTCAAAACCGCCGGCTTTAACGTTTGGGCCAGCGCCCGCCGCCCGGACGACGTCGCCGCCCTCGCCGCCGCTGGCTTCAACGCCGTGCAACTGGACGTCAACGACAGCGCCGCCTTGCAGCAACTGGCCGCACAGTTGGGCGAGCTGGACGTGCTGGTCAACAACGCCGGCTACGGGGCTATGGGCCCGCTGCTCGATGGCGGCACCGACGCCATGCAACGTCAGTTCGAAACCAATGTGTTCTCCATCGTCGGCGTCACCCAGGCGCTGTTCCCCGCGCTACGCAAGCGCAAGGGCCTGGTGGTGAATATAGGCAGCGTTTCCGGTGTACTGGTCACGCCGTTCGCCGGCGCCTACTGCGCTTCCAAAGCCGCCGTGCATGCCTTGAGCGATGCGTTGCGCATGGAGCTGGCGCCGTTCGGTGTACGGGTCATGGAAGTACAGCCCGGCGCAATCAATACAAGCTTTGCAAAAAACGCCGGCGCCCAGGCCGAATTGCTGATCAACGAACAATCACCCTGGTGGCCGTTGCGCGAAGGTATTCGTGCGCGCAGTCAGGCGTCCCAGGACAAGCCAACCCCAGCCAGTGACTTTGCTGCGGATGTGCTCAAGGCCGTGCAGCAAGCACGACCACCGCGCCTGTTGCGCTCGGGCAACGGCAGCCGCGCGTTGCCGTTGATGGCGGCGTTGTTGCCCAAGGGGTTGTTGGAAGCCGTACTGAAGAAACGCTTTGGTTTGAAGGGGAATTTGTAAATGACCGACTACAGCGATTTTTTTGAAGAAGTCATCCAGACCCACGTCGAGATCGAGCAATGGTTCGCCGGCGTTGCGCCCGAGGGCACCTTGCAGAATTTGCTGGCGCGCTTCTCGCCTGAATTCAGCATGGTTGCGCCTGCCACCGGCACACGCGTCAATGCAGCCGGGGTCAACGCGCTGTTTACTCGCCTGGGCGGCATGCGTCCTGGGCTGAAAATCACCTTGAGTGAAATGGCCGGGATTGACCGGCATGCGCGCGGTGCGACGGTGACGTATCGGGAGCATCAGGTGGACAACAGCGGCACCCGGACGGATCGTCGCGCGACCGTGGTGTTTGAGAAGCAGGCGAGTGGCGCGCTGTTGTGGCGACACTTGCACGAGACGTTTATCAAAGCTTAACGCGGGTCTAAATGTGGGAGGGGGCTTGCCCCCAATTACACAACTCTGTAGCGCTCAACCGTAACCAAGATGCGAAGCGAGCCGCTCTTGATCTGCTTTTGATCTTAGGCGCCCCGTTAAACCACGCTGGCCGAACGC
>NZ_CVTO01000126.1:45583-101575 GCF_900004715.1 Pseudomonas sp. 24 E 13 | reverse complement strand
TCAAAAGTGAGCCGCCGTCAGGGCGGAACCCTAAGTGGCCGTGACCGCAGAAACGGATATGTACTCGATCCAATCCAACATCCTGGCCAGCCCAGAGGCCGCCATCGGGGGCAAGCCCCCTCCCACAGGGTCCCGCGTGGTACCTAAAAGTCGTGTAGATACTCACGCACCTCCCACATTTTTCAGTTTTGTGTTGAGTTTACGATGACTGTGCAGGTAATCCCCGCCGCCAACAACACGCCTTCGGGCACTTCATCAATATGAATCCGCACCGGCACACGCTGGGCCAAACGCACCCAGTTGAACGTCGGGTTCACATCGGCAATCAGTTCTCGGCTCTCGGGGTTGTCGCGGTCGTAGATGCCGCGCGAGATGCTTTCCACATGGCCCTTGAGCGTCTCGCCGCTCATCAATTGCATATCGGCTTTATCTCCGACTTTCACATGGGGCAGCTTGGTTTCCTCAAAGAAGCCATAGACCCAGAACGAGTTCATATCCACCACGGCCATTTTCGCTTCGCCGATGCGCGCATAGTCGCCGCGATGCACATTGAGGTTGGTGACATAACCGTCGACAGCCGCCACGACGTGGGTGCGTTTCAAGTTCAGTTCAGCGGCTTCCAGTTGCGCCAGCGCATGCTGGTAATCGGCCAGGGCCGCATCGGCGATGTTGCTGGCGTCGTCGCGATTTTCCCGGGAGATCACCAGGGCGTCGAGGTCGGCGCGGCGGTGGGCATTGAGCTTGCGCATCTCCCAGGTGGCTTTGCGTGAAGCCACCAACGATTGCGCCTGCTTGACCGCGATGCGGTAGTGCTCGGGGTCGATCTGCATCAGCAGGTCGCCTTTCTTCACCCACTGGTTATCGCGTACCGGCACGTCCACCACCTCGCCCGTCACATCGGCCGCGACGTTGATGATGTCTGCGCGCACGCGGCCGTCGCGGGTCCACGGGGTTTGCATGTAGTGCACCCACAACGTGCGGCCAATCCAGATCGCCAACGCCAGCACCAGCAGGGTTGCGAGCAGGCTGAAAAATTTTTTCATCGGGGCATTCTCAACGGTAGACGCTCAGCGCCAGGGCGCCGAACAGGCAAACGAACAGGCTCAGGCGCAGCAACGCCGGGTGCCAGAAAAACCGGTACAGGTCGAACCCGGCCAGGAAGCGGTCCAGGGCCCAGGCCAGGACGGCCGCGACCAGGAACATCAGGGTCATGGTCGGCATGTAAAGGCCGTGGAAGGCAATTTCACGGGGCATTTGCAGATCCTTTCAGCGCCGCCAACGGCGATTGCGGGTCCATCAATGAGGTGCGGATAAAGTGCAGGTAGCTTTTCACCCGGCGCAGGGCCGAGGTGTCGAAGTGCGGGGCGAACGGTTCGTCGGTGGCCTGCACGCGGCTGAGCGCATGGTCGACGGCGATCAAGCCGCGCTCCAGGTTGCTGGCGCTGGGTTGCAGGAACAGCCGCACCAGCGAGCGCCCCATGACGCGGATGGCCTGGCGCCACGGCTGGGATTGCGCGTACGCCGGATGCACCGGCAGGATCGCCTGTTCCTTGCGCAACTCGATGATCGCGTGACCGACCTCCAGCACCACGAACATCCAGCGCAGCAGGTCGCGCTGCACCTGCGGCTGGCCGGCGGCGAGGCCATAGGCCTGGTGCAGCAGGTCACGGGTGCGGCTTTCAAAGCTCGACGCCAGGCCCTTGAGCTTGCCGCTGATCGCGTACACCACTTGCTCGCGCAGGTCCTGCTCCAGGCGCTGCCACAGCCAGCGGCTGTTGGGCGGCAGGATGATCGCTCCGGCTGCCGCGCACACCAGCATGCCGATGACCATGGCGATGTAGTCGTTGATAAAGAGGTAGGGGTTATAGACCGTCAGGTTATCCGGCACCGAGCCGGTGCTGAAGAAGATCAGCAAGCCCACGCCGACCCCGGCGTACTGCGGGCGGGAGGCAAGGAAGGCGCCGAAGATGATCACCGGCGCGAGCATCACGCACAGCAGCGGGAAGCCATCGATCAAGGGAAACACGAAGAACATTTCGACGAAGCCCACCAGCGCACCGATCAAGGTGCCGCAGGCCATCTGGAAGGCCATGCGCTTGGGGTTGGGCGTCGCAGCGGACAGGCCGACCGTGGCGGCTGCGATCAGGGTCATGGTTGCCCCACTGGGCCAGGCAGTGGCCACCCAGTAGCTGCCGAGCACGATCAGGATGAACGAGGCGCGTATGCCGGCGGCAGCGCAGGCCAGCCAGTTGGTTTTCGGCGTATAGACCTCGTTCCAGTCTTCCCGTGCGTGACGGTGATCGGCCAGGGACGCGTGGGTTTGAGCATAGTTGTGCAGGTCGTCGACAAAGCGGTACAGCAGCTCGTAGGCGGTATGAAAATCCAGTTGCTCGGCTTCGCTGGGGTTGCCTTCCTGGAAGGTCGCGCGCAGGTTGCGCACCTTGGCGGGCAGGCTGTCCCGGTAGGCGCTGAGCACGTTGACCAGGCGCGCAGCGTCGGGGCTGGTCAGGGCGCGCGCGGAAAAACCGTCGAGCACTTCGGCCAGGTCCTGCAGGCCGGGCTTGATCGCCGCCGCCACATGATCGGCGGCGTCGGCGCGCAGTCGCGCCAGCAACTGATGCAAGGCGTTGAAGCGTGTGGTGATGCCCATGAACTCGCTGTTGAGGCGACTGAGCCGACCGTTGCGCCGGCGCATATGCGGGTCTTCGAACACGGTGACGCTGCGCAGGCCCTCCAGACCAACCGCTTCGGCGATAAAGCGCACGTTGGCGCTTTCAAAGGCTTCACGCTGGCTGCGTCCGCGCAGGCCGTCGGTGACAAACAGCGCGAACACCCCGAAACGTTGATAGAGCGCATTGCGCATCGCGGCGCTGGAGGTCTGCGGCAGGATCGCGGCGCTGACCAGCGTCGAGCAGAGAATCCCCAGGGAGATTTCCAACACCCGCCACACCGCCGCCATAAAGGCGCCGTCCGGGTGGGCCAGGGCCGGCAAACCGACCATCGCCGCCGTGTAGCCGGCGAGCACAAACCCGTAGGCGCGAAAATTGCGATTACGCGTGGCGCCGGCGGTGCAGATGCCCACCCAGATGGCCAGGGCGCCGAGGAACAGTTCGGTGTTCTGCGCAAACAATGCGATCAGCAGCACCATCACCGCAGACCCCGCCAGCGTGCCGAGGAAGCGGTAAAAGCTCTTGGCAAACACCTGGCCGCTCTGCGGTTGCATCACGATAAACACCGTGATCATTGCGGTGCGCGGCTGCGGCAGTTCCAGGCGCATCGCCAGCCACAGGGTGAGGAATGCGGCGAGCAGCACCTTGAAGATATACACCCAGGTCACGCCATCGCTGCGTGCCCAGTCGAAAAAACCACGGCGCCACTCAAGGGAGTGCAGCCAGCGCAGTGGTGCAGGCAAGGGAGTCATCGCCATCTACTCAGTGATCGAACACGGCCAGCGCCGCCGGAGTCTTGCTGGGGAGGGTTTTGTCGTTACGCGGTACATCGTCGCCGGCACCCAGGCCACCGCCCAGGGCGGTCACCAGTTCGGCGTGGGCGCTCAGGCGCGCGGCCTGTACCTGTTGCTCCAGCTGCTGCTGGCGAAACAGCAGGGTCTGGGCGTTCAGCACAGTGAGGTAGTCAGTCAGGCCACGTTGATAGGCGATGGTGGCGATGTCGTAGGTTTTCTGCGCCGACGCCACCGATTGCGCGGCAAACGACGCCTGCTTGTCCATGGACTCGCGGCGGATCAACTGGTCACTGATGCCCTTGAGCGCATTGACCAGGGTCTGGTTGTAGTGCGCCACGGCGCTGTCATAACCGGCGCTGGCTTCACCCAGCTCGGCACGCAGACGCCCACCGTCGAAGATCGGCAGGGTGATTGCCGGGCCGACGTTGTAGTTGAATTTCTTGCCCGCGACAAACGCCAGCACGCCGCCACCGGTGGCCATGTAACCGAGGCTGCCGACCAGGTCGAAGTTGGGATAAAAGCCCGCGTGGGCGACATCGATACCCCGCGCCTGGGCCGCCACCTGCCAGCGACTGGCCACGACATCGGGACGCTGGCCGAGCAACTGCGCGGGCAAGGTCGAAGGCAGCCTCAACGCAGCGGCAAGCGACAGGCTCGGGCGTCGCAACTGCGCGCCCTCCCCCGGCCCTTTGCCGGCCAACGCCGCCAGCTGGTTGCGGCTCAGGGCGATTTGCTCATCCAGCGCGTCCAACTGCCGGTGGGTTTCCGGCAGCGGGGTCTGGGCCTGGCTGACGTCCAGGTGCGTGCCGATCCCGGCGCTCAGGCGCTTGTTGGCCAGGTCCAGGATCTGCTCCTGCTGGGCCAGGGTGGCCGCGACGATATCGCGTTCGGCGTAGTGCAAGGACAACTGGATATAGGCGCGCACCACGTTGTTCTGCAGCTCGAGCTGGGCCTGGCGCGCCTGGGCGACGCGCATGTGGGCGAGGTCGACGGCACGCTCGCTGGCATCGCGCTCGCGCCCCCACAGGTCAAGGGCGTAGCTCAACCCCAGGGACGCGTTGTTGTCCCATGTGTTCGCACCGCTCAACTCACCGGGGCCATAGAACTGATCCTTCGGCCAGTTGTGGCGCTTGAGGGTGGTGTCGCTGTTGATCTGCAGGGACTCTGCCGATTCGGCCACTCCGGCCAGCGCCCGCGCTTCACGCACCCGTGCGGCGGCCATGGCCATACTGGGGCTGTCTTGCGTGGCGAGTTCAACCCAATGGTTGAGCTGTGCATCGCCGTAGGCTCGCCACCATTGCGCGGTGGGCCAATGGGCGTCGCTGGCGGCGCTCTGGATCGCTTCGTCGGTGGCCAGATGATTGGCGTCCAAGGCCTGGCCCTGGGGGCCGATGCCAGAGGTTCCGATGCAGCCGCTTATTGCTAACGATAAGGCCCAAACACTGAGAGTCTTCAGCTCTCTGCTGATGCGACGCGGCACGGCTTGCGAATTCCTGAGGTGGTTGACGCGGGGAAAGTGGCGCAATTCTAGGGGGCACGACCGGGAACGATAAGCGGGCATTCCTGTGAATCTTTATTACCGTTCCGACGATAATCCAGGCGGGGCCTGCACGGTTCAGACGGTTTTCCAGAGACCCAAGAACTCCTCCTACATCGCCCGGCATTACCAGCCTTCACAATCCTGAGCCCGTCCGGCCTCAGGAACATCCGATGCTTCGCGTCCCCAGCCCAGTGTCGACTCAGCCGCCCCTGTATGACACCGCCGCAGTGCTGCAAAGGCAGCTGCATATGCAGCCGGGGCCTGCAAGCCCCGGCACGCTGCCGCTGCAAAGAGATGTGCGCTGGATCGCCGACCACATCGTGCAACAGCTGGAACCGCTTGGCGGCGATCAACGCCACCGGCTCGCCATCGAGGCGCTTCACCAGCGACTGTGCAACAGCCAACAGCGGCTGGAACTGTCGGTCGATGAGCTACCGGGTTTCTACGCCTTCTTCAAAAAGGCCGAACACCTGCTCAAGCAACATCGCACCCGCCGAGACCCGGATATCGAGGCGGACTACACACTGTGCCGCGCCCTGAAGTGGCAGTTTCGCGCAGCGATCAGCGACGGCCGGCATCAACGCCTGACGCAACGGTTACTGACGTCGCTGGCCTACGTGCGCAAGGGTGGAGAACGCAGCAACCATCGTCATATCGGCATCGACTACCCATTGGAGTCAACGCGCCAGCTCAGTGCAGGCCCGCGCCTGGCCATCGACTCGCACCTGCACACCGGCCCGGACCAGCGGGTGCACAGCACCCGTGTGATCGCCCTGCAAGGCAAGCTCAAGTCCACGCTGACGGAACTGAGTGAGGGCCGGTCTGAGCAGCACCTCAGCCTGGGACATGTGATGTCCCGCACGTATGCCAGCCTGGAGCATTACGCCGACAGCCGCAGCGGCTCGCTACGCACGTCGCTGAGCGAAAGCATCGGGCGTACGCTCGGGCAATTGCGCGAGCTGGTGAGCGACCATCGCCACCTGCATCGACACCGGGCCTATTCGGCGCTGAGCCAGCCCTACGTTCGCCAGGCACTGGCGCGTGCAGGCCTGGCCGCAGTGGAATTACCCGTCCTGCACCCGCCCTCGGCGCCGATCATCCGCGAAAAAGGCATCGCACTGACTGTACACAGCAAGGTGGCGATGGATTTTTTCAGCGTATTGAACGTGAATTCCACCCTGACGCTGACCCTGCAACGCACCCGCCTGAGCAAAGTGCTGGATATCCTCGGCCTGCACGACATGGCGCCGGCCCTGGCGCTGCAACACATGGCCGGCTCCAAACGCCAGGATGACGACGCAGTGACGCTGCTCACTGCGATGAACACCCACGTGGCCGACAGCAGCCGGCGGTTCACCCTGCGGGCCAGTGCGCGCCTGCCGGCATCCGCATTGAACCGCGGCCTGAGCGCAGACCACCGACACGCCTGCGCGCTGCTGGAACGCTATGTGCGGCTCAAGGCCCACTCGCGTATCGATCCCGAGCAGGACAACGCCATTCGGGCCCTGATCGATCAACATCGCGTATTGCTTCGACCCGATTCGTTAAAGGTGTACACGCTCACAGCCCCCTCCCGGACGCTGAGCGGCTCGTCCGGCATCACGGCATCGTCACAGGCAGGCAGCGGCAAAGGGGTGACGATTGAAATCAGCCACCGCAAACGGGATGACCCGCATCTGAGCGGCGATTACCTGACGATCGACATTGCCCCGCTCAAACCAGCCGATGCGCTGAAAAAAAGCCTGCGCCAGGCGTTGTCGGCGATTGGCGAGCAGACCTTCGAGTGGGACCACCTGATCCACTCGATCAGCGAATCGCTGCTCAACCCCGCCAAGCCGTCGCACACTCAGGTGCTGGTTAAAATCAAGCACGGGGAGCCGGTGGTGCTGCTCACCCGTCATACGCTGAGCAAGGCGCGTGACCTGACGCTGCCGCATCCGGCCGAGCAGCACAGCGGCCTTGACCTGCAGTCCCTGCGCACCCGGAAGACCTTGCGCCAGGAGCACGTGGGCGACCAATCCCTGGACCATCTGCTGCCGGTAGCCCGACACTGCCTGCAATCCTCCAAACAATCACATGCCTGGGACGCTTACCTGCAGCAGCACGCCGATGACGTTCAGGCACTGCTCGACAGGATCGGCGAGCAACACCCTGGCACGGTGCTGAGCAGCGAACTCGACGCGCTCAAGCGCATCACTCCGGCGCTCGCCTCGGCGGTTGACACACTCACCCGGCAGGCGCGCACCGCGGCTGCGGCCCCCACTGCCGAAAACCGCAGCCAGGCGCTGGCGGCGTTCAATGCCGTGCTAGCGGGCTACCTGCCGCACTATGAGGCGAAAGTCAGTGAGGCCTGGACGCTGTCCTGAAGCGCCAGGCCGAGCGGATACACACCTGTGCGCTACTTCATGTCACAATTTGCCATCTCCCTTGAGAACACCCCATGGACACCCTGCAAAACATGCGCGCGTTCAGTTGTGTTGCAGAGGCCGGCAGCTTCACCGCCGCCGCCGCGCAACTGGACACCACCACCGCCAACGTCTCGCGCGCGGTCTCAAACCTTGAGGCCCACCTGCAAACCCGCTTGCTCAACCGCACCACCCGCCGCATTGCGTTGACCGAGGCGGGCAAACGCTATCTGCTGCGCTGTGAGCAGATCCTCGCCTACGTCGAGGAAGCCGAAGCAGAAGCCAGCGACGCCCATGCGCGCCCCGCCGGGCAATTGAAAGTGCACACCATGACCGGTATCGGCCAGCATTTCGTGATCGACGCCATCGCCCGCTACCGCCGCACCCACCCCGATGTGACCTTCGACCTGACCCTGGCCAACCGCGTGCCGGACCTGCTCGATGAAGGCTATGACGTGTCCATCGTACTGGCCAGCGAACTGCCGGATTCGGGTTTCGTCTCGCAACGCCTGGGCATCACCTACAGCATTGCCTGCGCCTCGCCGGAGTACGTCAAAGCCAAGGGTTGCGCACAACGGCCCCAGGATTTGCTCAACCATGCCTGCCTGCGCCTGGTCAGTCCGGTGATCCAACTGGACAAATGGACCTTCAACGGCCCGGAAGGCCAGGAAAGCGTCGCGATCAACACCTCGCCGTTCCTGGTGAATTCGGCCGATGCGATGAAAACCGCCATCACCAGCGGCATGGGCGTCGGCCTGCTGCCGGTGTACGCCGCCATCGAAGGGCTGCGCAACGGCACGCTGGTACGCGTGATGCCGACCTACCGTTCCCAGGAGTTGAACCTGTACGCCATCTACCCGTCGCGCCAATACCTGGATGCGAAGATCAAGACCTGGGTGGAATACCTGCGCGGTTCGCTGCCGGAAATCCTCGCGGCGCACCAGGCGGAGCTGGTGGCGTATGAGTTGAGCGGTGGTTTGGGTGGCGTGCGGATGGCGAACTGACAACCTATGTAGGAGCGAGCTTGCTCGCGAAAAACCTGAGGGCACCGCATTCAATCTGGATGAACGCGTTATCGTTGACGTTTTTCGCGAGCAAGCTCGCTCCTACAGGTTTTGTGATGAGGGGATAAATGTTAGCGTGCCAGGCATTCTTTCGTCGTCGATGAGCCCGCCAGCCATGAAAAAGACTGTCCTCGCCTTCAGCCGTGTCACGCCGCAGATGATCGAGCGCCTGCAACAGGATTTCGAGGTGATCGCGCCCAATCCCAAGCTGGGCGACATCAACGCGCAATTCAACGAAGCCCTGCCCCATGCCCATGGCTTGATCGGTGTGGGCCGCAAGCTGGGCCGCGAACAGCTTGAAGGCGCGCGCCACCTGGAGGTGGTGTCCAGCGTGTCGGTGGGCTACGACAACTACGATGTCGGGTACTTCAATGAGCGCGGGATCATGCTCACCAATACTCCTGACGTGCTCACCGAAAGCACCGCCGACCTGGCCTTCGCGCTGTTGATGAGCAGTGCACGCCGGGTGGCCGAACTGGATGCCTGGACCAAGGCCGGCCAGTGGAAAGCCAGCGTTGGCGCACCGTTGTTCGGCTGCGATGTGCACGGCAAGACCCTGGGCATCGTCGGCATGGGCAATATCGGCGCGGCCGTGGCCCGGCGGGGGCGCCTGGGCTTCAATATGCCGATCCTGTACAGCGGCAACAGCCGCAAGAGCGCGCTGGAACAGGAGCTGGGCGCACAGTTTCGCAGCCTCGATCAATTGCTGGCCGAGGCGGATTTCGTCTGCCTGGTGGTGCCCTTGAGCGACAAGACCCGTCACCTGATCAGTCGCCGGGAACTGGCGCTGATGAAGCCCGGTGCCATCCTGATCAACATCTCCCGTGGCCCGGTGGTGGATGAGCCGGCGCTGATCGAAGCCCTGCAAACCCAGCGCATTCGTGGCGCCGGGCTGGATGTGTATGAAAAGGAACCGCTGACCGAGTCGCCACTGTTCCAACTGAGCAATGCGGTGACCCTGCCGCACATTGGTTCGGCCACCGGCGAAACCCGCGAAGCCATGGCCAACCGCGCGCTGGACAACCTGCGCAGCGCCTTGCTCGGACAGCGCCCCCAGGACCTGGTGAACCCGCAGGTGTGGAAGGGCTGACACCCCCCACTGTAGGAGCGAGCTTGCTCGCGAAAAACCTGAGAACGCCGCGTTAAACCAGATTCGCGGCGTTATCGTTGACGCTCTTCGCGAGCAAGCTCGCTCCTACAGTTTTCGGGGTCAGGGCCGATAACGGTGTATAGATCGTCATCCCTGATCCCCAGAAGGTTTTTATGTCCACCACCAAAGCCCGCGCAGACTCACTCTCGCTTCTGCTCTTTACCTTGCGCAGCGGCAAGCTGATGGCGATCAACCTGCTGAAAGTCAGCGAAATCATCCCCTGCCCGCCGCTGACCAAACTGCCGGAGTCGCACCCCCACGTCAAAGGCATTGCCACATTGCGCGGTAACTCGTTGGCCGTGATCGACCTGAGCCGCGCCCTGGGCGAGATGCCGTTGCTGGACCCGAACGGCGGCTGCCTGATCGTCACCGATGTCAGCCGCTCCAAGCAGGGCTTGCATGTGCAGGCGGTGAGCAAGATCGTGCATTGCCTGACCACCGACATTCGTCCGCCGCCCTATGGCTCCGGCGGCAATCGCGCATTCATTACCGGGGTCACCCAGGTGGAAGGTGGCCTGGTGCAAGTGCTGGATATCGAAAAAGTCATCCATGGCATCGCCCCGGCGCCGATCGAAGTCGCGCCGACCGACCTGACCATGGAAGAAGCCGAAGTCCTCGGCAACGCGCGCATTCTGGTGGTCGACGACAGCCAAGTGGCGCTGCAGCAATCGGTGCACACCTTGCGCAACCTCGGCCTGACCTGTCACACCGCACGCAGCGCCAAGGAAGCCATCGATGTGCTGCTGGAGCTGCAAGGCACCGGCGAGCAGATCAATGTGGTGGTGTCGGACATCGAAATGTCCGAGATGGACGGTTATGCCCTCACCCGCACTTTGCGCGAAACCCCGGACTTCCAGCATCTCTACATATTGCTGCACACCTCCCTGGACAGCGCGATGAACAGTGAGAAAGCGCGCCTGGCCGGTGCCGATGCGGTGCTGACCAAGTTTTCCTCCCCTGAGCTGACCAAGTGCCTGGTCGTCGCTGCGCAAACCGTGGCGCAAAAGGGTTTGTAAGCCTTGGCGGAGTATTTCCAGCTGCTGCGTCGCGATCTTACCGGTAGCCTGCCCGCCCCGCAGTGGCCGACCGGTACGCAACTGGATCACTACCGCGATGAATTGGCCCCGGCCATTCACGCGGTATTGCGCATGACCCAGGATCAGGGCGGTGGCCGTGTGGTGAGCCTTGAGCCGTGGCGCCGGCAATTCGTCACCGATGCCGAGTTCGACCCCAGGCTGTGCCTGGTGGCCAGCAATGCCGATGGCATGCTCGGCGTGGCCGTCTGCTGGACCAGCGCCTTTATCAAGAACCTCTCGGTCCATCCCTGCGCGCAAGGCCAGGGGCTGGGCCGGGCGTTGCTGCTGCATGCCTTCCACGTGTTCAAGCAGCGTGGCGAACCTTACGTGGATCTCAAGGTGCTGGAGCGTAATCTGCGCGCGCGGCAATTGTATGAAAGCGCAGGCATGGGCTTGGTCCTGCGCGACGTGGTTGCCGAGGACTGACGTTCACTGGCGCATAACTTGCTTCCAGATAGGCCAAGCGGTGAACAGAGGTCAAAACCCGTCACCGCTCACGCTTGCCTTCTGACCTTGCCTGGTGACAGATCACGCCATGAACACTCACTTTTCCTGCGTAGGTTGCGGCAAATGCTGCTCCGATCACCACGTCCCCCTGACCCTCGAAGAGGCCCGTCACTGGGCGGCGGACGGCGGTAACGTGATCGTGCTGGTCGAGGGTTTTCTGGCCAGCGGCCTGGGCTTGCCCCAGCAGCAACGTGAACATGCCGAGCGCCGTTCAGTGGTGGTCCCCAGCGGCAATACCGAGGCCTTCGTGGCAATCACCTTCGCCGCGTACAACGCCGGACGCTGCCGGAATCTTGACGAAGACAATCGCTGCGGCATCTACGAACGACGCCCGCTGGTGTGCCGGATCTATCCGATGGAGATCAATCCGCATATCCCGTTGAACCCGAGCGCCAAGGATTGCCCACCGGAGTCGTGGGAACAGGGCCCGGCGTTGATCGTTGGTGGTGAGTTGATGGACGCTGAACTGGCTGAACTGATCCGCCGTTCACGCCAGGCCGACCGTGACGATGTGCAGACCAAGGAGTCCGTGTGCGCCTTGCTGGGCATTCGTACCGCGGCGCTCAAGGGCGACGGGTTCACCGCGTACCTCCCGGATATGCAGGCGTTCGCCCAGGCCATTGACGCGGCGACTGCCCAGCCGGCGCCGGCCAATCAGTGGGTGTTTCATGTGTCCGCCATGGACATTGCCGAACAACTGCTGGACGCCGGCGCGCAGATTGCCACCGAGGTGCCGGCCAATTACGCGTTTATCCCGTTGCGGGCGGCCTGAGCGTCGCTGGATCAATAGGGGTTGTGTCGAGGCGGTAGGGCTGGAGAATGCGCTGGTATTCGCCGTTTTGCTTGAGTTGCTCCAGGGCGCGGTTGAGCTCGGTACGCAGGACGGTATCGGTCTTGCGTAACGCAATCGCGACACTGCTGCCCAACAGCTTGGATAACACCGGGGAGCCCATGAAAGCGAAATCCATACCTTCGGGCTTGTCGAGCAGGGCTTCGCGGATTTCCACCGCGCCTTGCAGGGTGGCATCGATCTCGCCTGCGAGGAGGCTGCCCACCAGTTGGTCATTGAGCCAGAAACTCTTGATATACACGCCCGAAGGCGCCCAGCGTGACAGGGCAAAGGCTTCCCGGTTGCTCCTTAACAGAACCCCGACACGCTTGCCCTTGAGTGACTGCCTGTCCGGGCTCAAGCCTGAATCCTTGCGTGCCACCAAGCGCGTGGTGATCGGGTAAAGGTCATCGCTGAAATTGACCCATTGCTGTCGGCTCGAGGTCGGCGCCATCCCCATGATCGCGTCAAACTGCCGGGCGTCGAGGGCGGGAAAATTTTCCATGACGACCTGGTCGACCCAGGTGCACTGCACATTGAGCTGCACGCACAAGGCGTTACCCAATTCGATATTGAGCCCCACCAATTGCCCTTGCGGGTTGCGGCTTTGAAAAGGCGGGAAATGTGCCGCGACGGCGAAGCGGATTTCGCGTCGCGGCGGCTCGACGGCGACCACCGCCGCCACCGACAGCAGGAGGGCAAGCGCCACACAAAGGTGTATCAGGGCCACGGGAAACGTCCTTTTCCAGAGAGAGCGGCATCGCCATGTCCCGGTACAGCTGATCAGGGCATGGCGATGCTGGGCAAGCTTTCAAGAAACGGTCGCGGACCTACAAGCAGAAATATCGACGCGAGTTGTAGGCAAATGCCTATACCGTACACGCCGGTATTACTCTCAACGTTTACCCATCGAACGGCGTGTACCCGGCGGCGCCATGCCTGGCGTCTTGGTATGGCCGTTTTTGGCGCCACCTTTGTACCAGGGCTGGCCGGCCTGCTTGCCACCGACCAGTTCTCCCGGTTTGAAGGGAAACTTGAACGCCGGGATTTCGGCTTTTTCAACGCCGTCGGCGTCGACCGCTTCAACGGGGGGTTGGATCGGGGAAGTCATAAGGGCTCCGGCGCAGCAATGTGTGTAAAAGCGTGAGTATACGGGGCCGCAGCTTTCAGCGGTAAGCTTCAGGTCGCAAGTAAAAAAGCTCAGCTGTCACGGCTGTCAGTTTGCAGTCACCGTACTGACCGGCTTACCGCGTTATAAGCCATGGACACAAACTTGCAGTTTGCAGCTTGAATCTTGCAACTGCGCCTGCGGCGTTCATCCTATGCACCTAAAACGAAACACGGCCCTGCTGGTGGGCGCCCTTCTGATTCTGGCAATGACGGCCTGGACGCTTACTCGGCCCGCCAAGACCCGGCTGGCGGCCCCCAGCGCGATTCCAGTACGCGTGGTGAGCGTGGCGCAACAGGACGTGCCCCGCTTCGTCAGCGGCATCGGCTCGGTGTTGTCGTTGCACAGCGTGGTGATCCGTCCGCAGATCGACGGCATCCTCACTCGGTTGCTGGTCAAGGAAGGCCAGCGGGTCAAGGCCGGGGACTTGCTGGCAACCATCGATGACCGCTCGATCCGCGCCAGCCTCGACCAGGCCAGGGCGCAACGGGGGGAAAGCCAGGCGCAGCTGCAAGTGGCATTGGTCAACCTCAAGCGCTACAAGGCCCTGAGTATCGACGACGGTGTGTCGAAGCAGACCTACGACCAGCAACAAGCACTGGTCAATCAGCTCAAGGCGAGCGTCCAGGGTAACCAGGCTGCGATTGATGCGGCTCAAGTACAACTTTCCTACACGCAGATTCGCTCCCCCGTCAGTGGCCGCGTGGGCATTCGCACGGTGGATGAAGGAAACTTCCTGCGCATGAGCGATGCCCAGGGGTTGTTCTCGGTCACCCAGATCGACCCGATTGCTGTCGAGTTTTCCCTGCCGCAGCAGATGCTGCCGAGCCTGCAAGGCCTGATCGCCGCGCCCGAGAAAGCCAGCGTGAATGCCTACCTGGGTGCCGACACCGATGGCCAGACCGGCGACTTGCTCGGCGAAGGCCACTTGAGCGTGATCGACAACCAGATCAGTTCCAGCACCGGCACCCTGCGCGCCAAGGCCGAGTTCGCCAACAGCGCGCAGAAGCTGTGGCCGGGTCAACTGGTGACCATCAAGATCCAGACCGCGCTCGACAGGAACGCCCTGGTGGTGCCGCCGACCGTGGTGCAGCGTGGTCTGGATTCGCATTTCGTGTACCGGCTCAAGGGTGACCACGTTGAAGTGGTGCCGGTGCGGGTCAGCTACCAGAACAGCGAGGTGAATATCATCGAGGGCGTGCGGGCCGGGGATGTGCTGGTCAGCGACGGCCAGTCGCGGCTCAAGGCCGGCGCCGAGGTGGAAGTGCTCAAGGAGCCGCCGCAAATCATCCAGACCGCCGATGCCAGGGTGCAGCCATGAGCGGCAGTCGCTCGCCCTCGGCCTGGTGCGTTGATCACCCGGTCGCCACCCTGCTGCTGACATTTGCCCTGGTGCTGCTGGGCATCATTGCCTTCCCGCGATTGGCCGTCGCGCCACTGCCGGAAGCGGAATTTCCGACGATCCAGGTCACGGCCCAGTTACCCGGCGCCAGCCCGGACACCATGGCCTCCTCGGTGGCGACGCCGCTTGAGGTGCAATTCAGCGCCATCCCCGGCATGACCCAGATGACCTCCAGCAGCGCCTTGGGCTCGAGCCTGTTGACCCTGCAATTCACCCTGGACAAAAGCATCGACACCGCCGCCCAGGAAGTGCAGGCCGCGATCAACACCGCCTCCGGCAAGCTGCCCGGCGATATGCCAAGCCTGCCGACCTGGAAGAAGGTCAACCCGGCCGACAGCCCGGTGCTGATCCTCAGCGTCAGCTCCGCCAGCATGCCCGGCACCGAACTGAGCGACTACGTGGAAACCCTACTGGCGCGCCAGATCAGCCAGATCGACGGTGTCGGCCAGATCAACATCACCGGCCAGCAACGCCCGGCGATTCGCGTGCAGGCCTCCCCCGACAAACTCGCGGCGGTCGGCCTGACGCTCGCGGACATCCGCCTGGCCATCCAGCAGTCCAGCCTGAACCTGGCCAAGGGCGCGATCTACGGCGCCGACAGCGTGTCGACCCTGTCGACCAACGATCAACTGTTTCACCCCGACGAATACGGCCAGTTGATTGTGTCCTACAAAAATGGCGCGCCGGTGCAGTTGCGTGATATCGCCAGGGTCGTCAACGGTGCGGAAAACGCCTACGTGCAGGCCTGGTCCGGCGATACCCCGGGGGTCAACCTGGTGATCTCGCGCCAGCCGGGCGCGAATATCGTCGACACGGTCGACCGCATCCAGCAAGCACTGCCGCGCCTGGAAGCGATGCTGCCGGCCTCGGTGCAGGTCAGCGTATTGACCGACCGCACCAAGACCATCCGCGCCTCCCTGCATGAAGTGGAAATGACCCTGCTGATCGCTATCCTGCTGGTGGTGGCGGTGATGGCGCTGTTCCTGCGCCAACTGTCGGCGACGTTGATTGTGTCGGCCGTGCTCGGTGTTTCACTGGTGGCCACTTTCGCGCTGATGTATGTGATGGGCTTCAGCCTGAACAACCTGACCCTGGTCGCCATCGTGATTGCCGTGGGCTTTGTGGTGGACGATGCGATTGTGGTGGTGGAGAACATCCATCGGCATCTGGAGGCCGGGTTGGGCAAGCGCGAGGCCGCGATCAAAGGCTCGGGCGAAATCGGCTTTACCGTGGTCTCCATCAGCTTCTCGCTGGTGGCGGCATTCATTCCGCTGCTGTTCATGGGCGGTGTGGTCGGGCGGCTGTTCAAGGAGTTTGCGCTGACCGCCACCTCGACCATCCTGATTTCGGTGGTGGTCTCGCTGACCCTGGCGCCCACCCTCGCGGCACTGTTCATGGGTGCGCCGACCCATCCCGCCCATGCCAAACCCACGTTCAGCGAGCGCCTGCTGGCCGGTTATGCGCGCAACCTGCGCCGCGCCCTGGCCCATCAACGCAGCATGGCGGCGATCTTCGTGGTGACCCTGGCCCTGGCCGTGGTCGGCTACGTGTTTATCCCCAAGGGATTCTTCCCGGTGCAGGACACCGGTTTTGTGCTCGGCACCAGCGAGGCGGCGGCCGATGTGTCGTACCCGGACATGGTCGCCAAGCACAAGGCACTGGCCGAGATCGTCAAGGCCGACCCGGCGGTGCAGGCGTTCTCCCACTCGGTGGGGGTGACCGGCAGCAACCAGACCATCGCCAACGGCCGCTTCTGGATTGCCTTGAAAGACCGCGCCGACCGCGACGTGTCCGCCAGCCAGTTCATCGACCGCATCCGCCCGCAGCTGGCGAAGGTGCCGGGCATCGTCCTGTACCTGCGCGCCGGCCAGGACATCAACTTGAGCTCCGGCCCCAGCCGCGCCCAGTACCAATACGTACTCAAGAGCAACGACGGTCCGACACTCAACACCTGGACCCAGCGACTCACCGAAAAACTGCGCACCAACCCGGCGTTTCGTGACCTGTCCAACGACCTGCAACTGGGCGGCAGCATCACCCACATCACGATCGACCGCCAGGCCGCCGCGCGTTTCGGCCTGAGCGCCACCGATGTCGACCAGGCGCTGTACGATGCCTTCGGCCAGCGCCAGATCAACGAGTACCAGACCGAAATCAACCAGTACCAGGTGGTGCTGGAGCTGGACCGCCAACAGCGCGGCAAGGCCGAGAGCCTGACCTATTTTTACCTGCGCTCGCCACTGACCAACGAGATGGTGCCCCTGTCGGCGCTGGCCAAGGTCGACCCGCCGACCGTGGGGCCGTTGTCCATCAGCCATGACGGCATGTTCCCCGCCGCCAACCTGTCGTTCAACCTGGCCCCCGGGGTGGCGCTGGGCGACGCCGTGATCATGCTCAACCAGGCCAAGAACGATATCGGCATGCCCGCTGCGATCATCGGTAATTTCCAGGGCGCGGCCCAGGCGTTCCAGAGTTCGCTGGCCAGCCAGCCGTGGCTGATCCTCGCGGCACTGGTGGCGGTCTACATTATCCTGGGCGTGCTGTACGAGAGTTTCGTACACCCGCTGACAATCATTTCCACCCTGCCCTCGGCAGGCCTGGGCGCATTGATCATGCTGTGGCTGTTGGGCCAGGACTTTTCGATCATGGCTCTGATCGGCCTGGTGCTGCTGATCGGTATCGTCAAGAAAAACGGCATCCTGATGATCGACTTCGCCCTGGAGGCCCAGCGCGTGCGGGGCCTGCCACCTGAGGATGCGATCTACGAAGCCTGTGTCACGCGGTTCCGGCCGATCATCATGACCACCCTCGCCGCCTTGCTGGGCGCGGTGCCGTTGATGCTCGGCTCCGGCCCGGGCGCGGAGCTGCGCCAACCGCTGGGCATCGCGGTGGTCGGTGGCTTGCTGGTGAGCCAGGCGCTGACGCTGTTCACCACGCCAGTCATATACTTGTACCTTGAACGTTTTTTCCACAGGCCCAAACCAGCGCTCGCGCTGGCGACCACACACTGAGGCCAAGGCCCCGCCCTGGAACAAAAGGCTGATGCGCGTCCTGATTATTGAAGATGAAGAAAAAACCGCGGACTACCTGCACCGCGGCCTGACGGAGCAAGGCTACACCGTCGACGTGGCGCGCGAAGGCGTCGAGGGTTTGCACCTGGCGCTGGAGAACGATTACGCGGTGATCGTGCTGGACGTGATGCTGCCGGCGCTCGACGGCTTTGGCGTGTTGCGCGCCTTGCGTGCGCGCAAACAGACCCCGGTGATCATGCTCACTGCCCGCGAACGCGTGGAAGATCGCATCCGTGGCCTGCGCGAAGGCGCCGACGACTACCTGGGCAAGCCGTTTTCCTTCCTGGAACTGGTGGCGCGCCTGCAAGCACTGACCCGACGCAGCGGCGGCCATGAGCCGGTGCAGGTAACGGTGGCCGACCTGTGGATCGACCTGATCAGCCGCAAGGCCAGCCGCAACGGCGTGCGCCTGGACCTGACCGCCAAGGAGTTCTCGCTGCTCAGCGTATTGGCGCGACGCCAGGGCGAAATCCTGTCCAAGACCGCGATTGCCGAGATGGTCTGGGACATCAATTTCGACAGCGACGCCAACGTCGTCGAAGTGGCAATCAAACGCCTGCGCGCCAAACTCGACGGGCCCTTCGAGCACAAGCTGCTGCACACCATCCGTGGCATGGGCTACGTGCTGGAGAACCGCAGTGTCGGCTAACTCCATCGCCCTGCGCCTGAGCGGCATGTTCAGCCTGGTGGCGCTGCTGATCTTCGTGCTGATCGGCGGCGCGCTCTACCAGCAAGTGGACCGCGGCCTGGGACTGTTGCCGGGGGCCGAACTGGATGCGCGCTACAGCGTGCTGGAATCCTCGGTGAACCGCTTCGGTACGCCCGAGCATTGGGTCAAGATAAAGGCCAAGCTCAAGCTGCTGGGCGAAGAAGACAAGCGCATTCGCTTCTGGGTGGTCAGCAGCGACCCGGGTTACGAATACGGCGAGCCCGATGCGCAGATTCGTGCGTTTGCCCAGGGCCCGACGGGTAAACGCGATCTGCGCCTGCCCGGCCATGATTATCCGTTCAAGGTGCTGGTCAGCCAGTTTGCCGCCAAGGAGCAACGCCCACCGCTGCGCTTCATGATCGCCATCGACACCGAGAATTTCCGCGCCACCCAGCACCATCTGCTGGTGGCGCTGGTCAGCCTGGCGCTGGTCGGCGTGATCATGGCCTCGCTGCTGGGTTTCTGGGTGTCGCGCATCGGCCTCAAACCCCTGGAAAAACTTTCGGCCGAAGCGCGCAAACTTGCGCCGCCTAAACTCTCCGGGCGCCTGCAACTGTCACCGCTGCCGCCGGAACTGAGCCAGTTCGTCAACTCGTTCAACGCCACCCTCGACCGCGTCGAACTCGCCTACTCACGCCTGGAATCCTTCAACGCCGACGTCGCCCATGAACTGCGCTCGCCGCTGACCAACCTGATCGGCCAGACCCAGGTCGCACTGACCCGCGGGCGCTCGGCCGAGCATTATTTCGAGGTGCTGCAATCGAACCTGGAAGAACTGGAACGGCTGCGCTCAATCATCAACGACATGCTGTTCCTCGCCAGTGCCGACCAGGGCAGCAAGGCCACCAAGCTGATCGAAAGCGCCCTGGCCGATGAAGTCGCCACCACCCTCGACTACCTGGACTTCATTCTTGAAGACGCACAGGTAACCGTGCGTGTGCACGGCGATGCTCGGGTGCAGATCGAAAAGGCCCACCTGCGGCGCGCGCTGATCAACCTGCTGAGCAATGCCGTGCAACACACCGCGCCGGGGCAGGTCATCGACGTGCATATCGAGGTGCAGGGCCAACAGGTAATGATCGGCGTGACCAATCCTGGCGAGGCGATTGCCAGCGAGCATTTGCCACGCCTGTTCGAACGGTTTTACCGAGTGGACGCGTCGCGCAGCAACAGCGGCGCGAATCACGGGCTGGGACTGGCCATCGTCAAGGCGATTGCGTTGATGCATGGCGGGGATGTGTTCGTGCGCAGCGAGGGTGGCGGCAATACCTTCGGCATGACCCTGCCTGTCTAAGTCTGGAGAACACCTCAGTCAAAAATGTGGGAGGGGGCTTGCCCCCGATTGCGGTATGCCTGCTACAGATGAGTCGGCTGATCCACCGCCATCGGGGGCAAGCCCCCTCCCACAGTTAGAATATCCATACCCGTACAAACTGTTGCAATTTGGGCAACAGTCATTATCTTGTTACACTCTGTATCACAGCGCTCACCTGCGTTACTTTGACGCATCGATGAGCGCGCCGGCAAAGGCAGCTGACCCTCACCCGAATTTCCCTCGACTTATTTCCAGGGCTCTACACTGGGAATCTGTCTTAAAGCCGCTGACTTCAGCGGCTTTTTTTTGCCGTAAAAAAAGGCCGGGCACACCCCCACGACACTGGCCGTTCATGCTTGACCAAAGGAGCTCCACCGGTGAAGAACTCGCTGACGCTGACCCCGTTATTCCTCGCAATCGCAGCAACGATCACGCCCCTTGCCCACGCGGCAGACACGACACCCGTCGAAGGTTTCATCGAGGGTTCGCACCTCACGGTCAACACCCGCAACTACTACATGAACCGCGACCGCCGCGACCTTCACACCGATGACAGCAAGGAGTGGGGCCAGGGCTTTATCGGTACCTTCGAATCCGGCTACACCCAGGGCGCGGTCGGTTTCGGCCTGGACCTCAACGCCATGCTCGGCCTCAAGCTCGACGGCGGTGGCGGCACGGACGGCTCCACCATCCTTCCGTACGGCAGCGGTAACGGCAAGGCGCCCGGTGCGTTTTCCACCGCTGGCGGCACCTTGAAAATGCGTGCGTTCGATACCGAGTTGAAGGCCGGCGACCTGTTCCTCAACAACCCGGTGATCGCCGGCGGCATGACGCGCATGCTGCCCCAGACGTTTCGCGGTGTGAGCCTGAGCAACCACAGCCTCGATGGCTGGATGTTCGAAGGCGGCCAGGCCAGCTTTACCAAGCTCTACAACCAGAGCGGCCACCGGCGCATCGGCACCAGCTACGGCGCGTTGCCGGCCAACGCCGACAGCCGGCACCTGAACTGGGCCGGTGTCTCGTTCAGCGCAATCCCGGCGCTGACCAGCAACCTGTACGCCGCCGAGCTCAAGGACGTATGGCACCAGTACTACTACGACCTTGAATACACCTACGCACTGAACGACCTGGTCAGCCTGACCCCCGGCCTGCACTACTACCATACCCAGGACACCGGCCAGGCGCTGCTCGGCGATATCGACAACAACACCTACAGCCTGCATGTCACCGTGGGCGTGGGCAACCACAGCGTCACCGCCGCGTACCAGCGGGTCAACGGCAACACGCCGTTCGACTACATCAGCCAGGGCGACAGCGTGTACCTGGACAACTCCCAGCAATATTCTGACTTCAACGGCCCCAACGAGCGTTCGTGGAAGCTCAAATACGCCTACGATTTTGCCGGTGTCGGCCTGCCGGGCCTGACGTCCGCCGTGTCCTATATCAGCGGCAAGACCGACCTGACCCGCGTCGACCCCAACAGCCGCGGCTACGGCAGTTGGTACAGCGCCGACGGCAAGAATGCCAGGCACTGGGAGCGGGACATCGACCTGAAGTAC
Organism: Pseudomonas sp. 24 E 13; assembly: GCF_900004715.1. Classification (NCBI taxonomy): domain Bacteria; kingdom Pseudomonadati; phylum Pseudomonadota; class Gammaproteobacteria; order Pseudomonadales; family Pseudomonadaceae; genus Pseudomonas; species Pseudomonas sp. 24 E 13. Next base: position 80,317 of record NZ_CVTO01000126.1, on the reverse strand, counting down.
GTGGTGCAAGATGGCAAGGCCAAGGACCTGGCGGTGCGCCTGCAATGGGCGACCCACCGGGGTGGCAATGGCTATTCGGCGGTGGACCGGGATGTGGATGAGTACCGGGTGATTGTGGACTATCCGATCAACGTGTTCTGAGCACGATCGTGCTGACGGTGAAGATCCAATGTGGGAGGAGGCTTGCCCCCTCCCACATTTGGATCTGCGCCATATTCCGGAGTTGCTACTACGCTAAGGGCATCTCAACGCAGAAGTACGTCCGATGAGCCCAAGCCCTGCCCGCCCTACCCGCCGCCCGGAGCGCTTGCTGATCCTGGGCAGCACCCTCACGGTATTGCTGATCGTAGGCATCGTCACCGCCTTGTTGATTCGTGAACACGCCAATACCTTGCAGACCGCCAAGCGCACCGCCAACACCATCACTCAATTGATCGACGCCGATGTGTTGCGCAACGTCGAGCTGTATGACATGGCGCTGGAAGGCCTGATCGCCGCGACCGCGCGCACCGACCTGCAGGACCTGCCCGCCAGCATCCGGCACCTGGTGCTGTTCGACCGCTCCAACGCAGCGCCCTACAAGGGCGACATCCTGCTGCTGGGTCCAGGCGGCGAGGTGATAGCCGACTCATCCCTGCTCACACCCAAGTCCGGCAACTTCGCCGACCGCGACTATTTCCAGATTCACCGTGGCAGTTCCGACATCGGGCTGTATATCAGTCGCCCGTTCATGGCCCGCTGTGAATGCGAAGACCCATGGCGCATTGCATTCAGCCGCCGCCTTTCATCGGCGGACGGGCGCTTTCAAGGGGTGGCCGTCGCCTCCATGCGTCTTTCGTACTTCCACCAACTGTTCAGCAGCCTGAATATCGGCGCCGGCAGCACCATCACTCTGCTCAACCATCAAGGCATCCTGTTGGCGCAGGAGCCTTTGCTGGAAGCGGACATGATCAACAAGGACCTGAGTGCGCGGCCCAATGTGGCACGCATGCTGCGCGAGCGAGACGGCAATTTTCGCAGCGTATCCAGTGTCGACCATCGGGGGCGGCTCTACAGTTTCTCGAGTGTCGGCAATTTGCCGTTGATCGTCGCGGTGGCCCTGGCCAGCGATGAGGTATTCGCGCCCTGGCGACGCGCAGCGTGGTTGGTCGGCCTCGCAACGGGGGTGTTGTGCATTGGCCTGTTATGGCTGACCTGGGCGCTGAGCAAGGAGCTGCGCCGGCGCCACCGGGTCGAGCAGGTGCTGTCAGAACTGGCAGGTACCGATGCCCTTACCGGTCTGGCCAACCGCCGCACACTGGACCAGCGTCTGCGCCTGGAATGGGACCGCGCACAACGCTCAACCGAGCCGCTGACGGTGCTGATGATCGATGTCGACCACTTCAAGGCTTTCAACGACCGCCATGGCCACCAGGGCGGAGATGATGCGCTGCGCGCCGTGGCGCAGGTGATAGACAGCAATATCCGCCGCCCGGCCGACCTGGCGGCGCGTTATGGCGGTGAAGAATTCGCGGTGGTGCTGCCCCATACCGATGCCAAGGGCGCGTGGGTGATTGCCGAGCGTATCCGCCAGAGCGTCCAGTACTTGCCACGGATGGCTGGGGATGAGCAGCCGATCACGGTGAGCATTGGCATGAGCACCTGGCACAAACACAGCCGTAACACCCTTGAGGATCTGCTGTTCAAGGCCGACCAGGCGTTGTACGAGGCCAAGCACAGCGGGCGCAATCGGACGTTGGACGCGGCAACCCTGCCTGTGTAGGACCGATCTACGAGCGATCGTTCCCACGCGGAGCGTGGGAACGATCTATCAGCGCATAAAAAAAGGCCACCCGAAGGCAGCCTTTAAAAACTAAAGAAAGAGAGTTGTTACTTACACCGCCGCAACGGGACGCATGTAAGAGATCGGTGCGGTGCTGGCATCTTCGAACGTCACGACTTCCCAAGCGTCTGTCTGCTCAATCAACTTGCGCAGCAGCTGGTTGTTAAGGGCGTGGCCCGACTTGAAGCCTTTGAACTCGCCTATCAGGCTATTGCCCAGCAGGTAGAGGTCACCGATTGCATCGAGGATCTTGTGCTTGACGAATTCGTCTTCGTAGCGAAGGCCGTCTTCGTTCAGTACACCATCCGCGTCGACCACAATGGCGTTTTCAACGCTGCCGCCGAGTGCGAGGTTGTGCTTGCGCAGGTACTCGATGTCACTCATGAAACCAAAGGTACGGGCGCGACTGACTTCTTTTACGAACGAAGTGCTGGAAAAATCCACGCTTGCACTCTGGGTGCGGTCACGGAATACCGGGTGATCGAAATCGATCTCAAAGCTCACTTTAAAGCCTTCGAACGGGACGAAGGTGGCGCGCTTGTCGCCGTCTTCTACTGTCACTTCCCGCAGAATGCGAATGAACTTCTTGGCTGCGTCCTGTTCTTCCAGGCCGGCAGATTGAATCAGGAATACGAAGGGTCCAGCGCTGCCATCCATGATCGGGACTTCGGACGCGGAGAGCTCGACGTAGGCGTTATCGATGCCCAGGCCAGCCATGGCCGAGAGCAAGTGCTCCACCGTATCCACTTTGACGTCACCGTTGACCAGTGTGGTCGACATCGTGGTTTCGCCAACGTTTTCCGCGCGAGCAGGAATCTGCACCACAGGGTCCAGGTCGGCACGCACAAACACGATGCCGGTGTCGACAGGTGCAGGCTTGAGGGTCAGGTATACCTTCTCCCCGGAGTGCAGACCTACACCTGTGGCACGAATAATATTCTTCAGGGTGCGTTGTTTAATCATGGCTTGGACCGCTTCAGCGCAAATTGCGAACTGGTATCAACAAAGGCTGGCGATAATAGCAGACCAGACCTTTGCTGAACACCAATCACCTTCATAGCCCTGATACATTCCATTAATCGGCCTGACGACGCAGGAATGCCGGGATATCCAGGTAGTCCAGATCGTCTTGCGGATTCGGGCTACGGGACGCCGCAGCACCGGCCTGAGCCTGGTTGCGCATCACGGTCGGACGATCCAGGTCACGGTAGTTCACCGACGGCAGTTCCTGGCGCGAAGGCGCTGGAGCGGCAGCCGACTGGCTGGCGTGGCTGGCCTGGCTGTTGTGCAGGGTGTTGTCGATGACCTTCACAGGCTTCTCGATTTTCGCACCCAGGCCGGTCGCAACCACGGTCACGTGCAGCTCGTCGCGCATGTCCGGATCGATAACGGTACCGACCTTGACCATGGCGTGCTCGGAAGCGAAGGCTTCGATGATGCTACCCACGTCGGAGTACTCACCCAGGGACAGGTCAGGGCCGGCGGTGATATTCACCAGGATGCCGCGTGCACCTTGCAGGTTCACGTCTTCGAGCAGCGGGTTGCGGATAGCCGCTTCGGTGGCTTCGCGTGCACGGTTCGGACCGCTGGCGCAGCCGGTGCCCATCATCGCCATGCCCATTTCGCTCATGACGGTACGTACGTCGGCAAAGTCGACGTTGATCATGCCTGGACGCTTGATGATGTCGGAGATACCGCGAACGGCACCGGCCAGTACATCGTCAGCCTTGGCGAACGCGGACAGCAGGCTTGCGTCCTTGCCCAGGATGGTCAGCAGTTTCTCGTTGGGAATGGTGATCAACGAGTCGACGCTTTCAGACAGCAGACGGATACCTTCGTCGGCGATCTGCATGCGCTTGCGGCCTTCGAACGGGAACGGACGGGTCACGACAGCAACCGTCAGGATCCCCATTTCCTTGGCCACTTCGGCAATGATCGGCGCTGCACCGGTACCGGTACCGCCGCCCATGCCGGTGGTGATGAACACCATGTTGGTGCCTTGCAGCACTTCGGCAATACGCTCGCGGTCTTCCAGAGCGGCTTGACGGCCGACTTCCGGGTTGGCGCCAGCGCCGAGGCCCTTGGTCACGGCTGTGCCCAATTGCAGGATGGTCCGCGCGCCGATGCTTTTCAGCGCCTGGGCATCAGTGTTGGCGCAGATGAATTCAACGCCTTCAATGTTGCTCTTGACCATATGGTTGACAGCGTTGCCGCCGCCACCGCCGACACCGATTACTTTGATAACCGGGCTAGCGGGGATGTTGTCTACGAGTTCAAACATGTTCCCTCTCCTTTCATTTTCTCTAGTTTTTTCGCCTACTGCTTGTTACGGGTGTTGCGGTGTCACGGTAAGTCTTTAGAAATTGCCTTTGACCCACGCCTGCAGCCGCTCGAACAACGGCGCTTTGGCTTCGTCATCGCTGCGGTAGCTGTCACGGATACTCGGGCCCGACAGGGAAATGCCGTCGGTCTGCTTTTGCAGTCCGTACAACAGCAAGCCCACACCGGTGGAATAAATCGGGTTGCGCACTACGTCGCCCAGGCCCTTGACGCCATGGGGCACGCCCAGGCGCACCGGCATGTGGAAGATTTCCTCGGCCAGTTCGACCGCGCCTTCCATCTTCGAGGTGCCACCGGTCAGCACGATGCCGGCCGGGATCAAATCTTCGTAGCCGCTGCGACGCAGCTCGGCCTGGATCAGGGTGAACAGTTCGTCGTAGCGCGGCTCGACCACTTCGGCCAGGGCCTGGCGCGACAGTTCGCGCGGCGGACGGTCGCCGACGCTCGGCACCTTGATGGTTTCACCGGCACCGGCCAGCTTGGCCAGGGCGCAGGCGTAGCGGATCTTGATTTCCTCGGCGTACTGGGTCGGTGTACGCAAGGCCATGGCGATGTCGTTGGTGACCTGGTCGCCGGCGATCGGGATCACGGCGGTGTGACGGATCGCACCCTCGGTGAAGATCGCGATGTCGGTGGTGCCGCCGCCGATGTCCACCAGGCACACGCCCAGTTCTTTTTCGTCGTCGGTCAGTACCGAATACGCGGACGCCAACTGCTCGAGAATGATGTCGTCGATTTCCAGGCCACAACGGCGCACGCATTTTTCAATGTTCTGTGCAGCGTTGACGGCGCAGGTCACCACGTGGACCTTGGCTTCCAGGCGCACGCCGGACATGCCCAGCGGCTCGCGCACGCCTTCCTGGTTATCGATCACGTAGTCCTGCGGCAAGGTGTGCAGCACACGCTGGTCAGCCGGGATCGCCACGGCCTGGGCGGCGTCGAGGACGCGCTCGAGGTCGGCCGCGCTGACCTCACGGTCGCGGATCGCCACGATGCCGTGGGAGTTCAGGCTGCGGATATGGTTGCCGGCCACGCCGACGAACGCCGAGTGAATCCGGCAACCGGCCATCAGCTGCGCTTCTTCGATGGCGCGCTGGATCGATTGCACGGTGGACTCGATGTTCACCACCACGCCCTTCTTCAGGCCCCGGGACGGATGCGTGCCAATACCGACGATTTCGATCGTGCCGTCTTCACCGACCTCGCCGACCAGCGCCACCACCTTGGAGGTGCCGATATCGAGACCGACGATCATTTTGCCGCTTTGCACGTTTGCCATGGGTCCTGCCTCTTCTTAATTCTTCGCGACAGCGGGTTGTGCTGCCGTGGGCGCCGCCGGTACACGCCAACCGACGGCCAGGCCGTTGGCGTAACGCAGGTCGACGCTCGCAATGTTCGTGATCTGTTCTTTCAAGGTTTTTTCATAGATGGCAATAAAGCGGCGCATCTTTTCCACCAAGCGGTCGCGTCCCAGCAACAACTCGATGCCCGGGCCGGAACTGCCTGCCCCGGTCGTCAGAAACCAGCTGCCCCGCTCACGCAATTCCAGGCGTGCAATGGAGAAGCCCAGTGGCCGCAGCATCTGGCTCAAGGCCTGGTACTGCTGCATCACTTGCTGTTGCGCCCGCTGCGGCCCGAACAGCTGCGGCAGGTGCTCATAGTTCGCCACTTCACGCGGCGCAAACGCCTGCCCCTGGTTGTTCAACAGTGCCCCATCGCCCCAGCGGGCCACGGGCAGTTGTTCTTCCAGGCGGATCGTCACCTGGTCCGGCCATACGCGACGGACTTCGGCGTGGGCGATCCACGGCATCTGTTCCAGCTCGGCGCGCATGCCGGCCAGGTCGATGGTGAAGAAGCTCGCCGCCAGGAACGGGCTGATGCGCTGCTGCACTGCTTGCTGGCTGATGTAGCTCAAGTCGCCCTGCACGCTGATTTTGGTGATCGGCCGGTCGGCATACGGCAACAGACGCTGCGCGCCCTCGTAGGTGCCAAAACCCAGCACCACCAGCAACACCGGCCAGAACAGCGCCTTGATGAAACCAAAGTTGGCTTTGGGCAGGCGCGCCGACATCGGCTCTTTGGCCACCATGCGGCTGGCACCCCGTGGCACCGGCTTGCGGCTCGGTGCTTGTGGGGGCTGATGACGAAGCGATGCGCCTTTCATGTCTTAGCCTCTTGGCTCGATGCTGGCGGCCAGGATCGCCAGCACCAACTGCTGGAAATCCAGGCCGGCGGCACGGGCGGCCATGGGGACCAGGCTGTGGTCGGTCATGCCCGGCGCGGTGTTGACTTCCAGGAACCAGAAATTGCCCTGGTCATCCTGCATCACGTCTGCCCGCGCCCAGCCGGCGATACCCAGCGCCTCACAGGCTTTCGCCGTGAGGTCCATCAAGTATTGTTCCTTGGTTGCGTCAAGACCGCAGGGAATCCGGTACTGGGTATCGGAAGCCACGTACTTGGCGTCGTAATCGTAAAAAGTGTGGGGCGTGCCCAATGCGATGGGCGGCAATACCTGGCCACGCAGGGTGGCGATGGTGTACTCGGGACCCTGGATCCACTGTTCCACCATCACTTGCGAATCGTAGGTGCTTGCCGCTTTCCATGCGTCGATCAATTCGGCGGCCGAGTTCACTTTGGCCATGCCGATACTGGAGCCTTCATGGGCTGGTTTGACGATCAAAGGCAGGCCCAGTTCCTTGGCCGCAGAAATACAATCGTCTTCGCTGCACAGCACGGCGTGACGCGGGGTTGGAATCCCCAGGCTGTGCCACACCTGCTTGGTGCGCAACTTGTCCATCGCCAGCGCCGACGCCAGGATGCCGCTGCCGGTATAGGGAATGCCGGCGCACTCGAGCAGGCCCTGCATGCTGCCATCTTCACCGCCACGGCCATGCAGAATGATGAAGGCGCGGTCGATTTTTTCGGCCTGCAGGCGGGCGAGGAAGTCATCGCCCACGTCGATGCCGAACGCATTCACGCCGGCGCTTTGCAGGGCTTGCAGCACGGCATTGCCGGACTTGAGCGACACTTCGCGCTCGGCGCTCTTGCCGCCGAACAGCACCGCGACGCGGCCGAAGTCGGCAGGCGCGACCGTGGAGAACAGGGAGGCGTAATCAGTGATCATTTCGACGTCCCCTTCTGGGCGGCAAACAGCGGGCTGGCCAACAATTTAGGCGCAAGACCACCGATATCACCGGCACCCTGGCACAGCAGGATGTCGCCGGCGCGCAGCAGCGGCTTGACGATCGGCGCCAGGTCCACACCACGCTCGATGTAGATCGGGTCCAACTGCCCGCGCTGACGGATGCTGTTGCACAGCTTGCGGCTGTCGGCGCCCGGGATCGGTTCTTCACCGGCCGGGTAGACTTCCATCAGCAGCAGCACGTTGGCATCGGCCAATACATTGACGAAGTCGTCGTACAGGTCGCGGGTGCGGCTGTAGCGGTGCGGCTGATAGACCATCACCAGGCGGCGCTCCGGCCAGCCACCGCGCACGGCCTTGATCACGGCGGCGACTTCGGTCGGGTGGTGACCGTAGTCGTCCACCAGCATCACGTCACCGCCTTCGACCGGCAGTTGGCCGTAGACCTGGAAGCGCCGCCCGACACCGGCAAAGCGCGACAGGCCTTCGACAATGGCTTCATCGCTGACGCCCTCGTCGGTGGCAATGCAGATGGTCGCCAGGGAGTTCAGTACGTTGTGGTTGCCCGGCATATTCACCGAGACATCCAGCGGCTCGCGGTCGGGGCGCAGCACGGTGAAGAAGGTCTGCATGCCTTGCTGGCGTACATTGATCGCACGCACGTCGGCGTCTTCGCTGAAGCCGTAGGTCACGGTCGGGCGCTTGACCTGCGGCAGGATTTCGCGCACCACCGGATCGTCCAGGCACACCACCGCCAACCCGTAGAACGGCAGGTTGTGCAGGAAGTCGACGAAGGTTTTCTTCAACTTGTTGAAGTCACCGTCGTAGGTCGCCATGTGGTCTTCGTCGATGTTGGTGACGACGGCGACCAGCGGTTGCAGGTGCAGGAAGCTCGCGTCACTTTCATCGGCTTCGGCGATCAGGTAGCGGCTGGTGCCGAGCTGGGCATTGGTGCCGGCTGCATTCAGGCGGCCACCGATGACGAAGGTCGGGTCCAGGCCACCGGCGGCGAACACCGAGGCGATCAGGCTGGTGGTGGTGGTCTTGCCGTGAGTACCGGCGACGGCGATGCCGTGGCGGTAGCGCATCAGCTCGGCGAGCATCTCGGCGCGCGGCACCACGGGGATACGACGCTCGAGGGCGGTGGCCACTTCCGGGTTGGACGTGTTCACGGCGCTGGACACTACCAGCACGTCGGCCTCGGCGGCGTTCTCGGCACGGTGGCCGATAAAAATCTGCGCGCCAAAGGACTTCAGGCGCTCGGTGACCGGCGACTCTTTCAAATCGGAGCCGGACACCTGATAGCCCAAGTTCAGCAATACTTCGGCAATGCCGCACATGCCCACGCCGCCGATACCGACGAAGTGGATGCGACGGATGCGGCGCATTTCCGGTTGCGGCATGGCTTTCTGATTCTCAACCATGGGCCACCTCCAGGCAGATATCGACCACGGTGCGGGTTGCGTCAGGTTTGGCCAGGCGGCTTGCGGTGCTCGCCATGCTGTTGAGTCGTTCCGGTTGCATCAAAACCTCGGTCAGGCGTGCGGCCAAATCGGCGGCGCCAGTCGTTCTTTGCGGCAGCAGGAAGGCAGCGCCCTCCCCGGCCAAATATTCGGCGTTGCGGGTCTGGTGATCGTCGATTGCATGGGGCAGAGGCACCAGCAATGACGGCAGACCGGCGGCAGCCAGTTCACTGACGGTCAGCGCACCAGCGCGACAGACCACCAGGTCGGCCCAGCCATAGGCTTGGGCCATGTCTTTGATGAAGGGCTGTACGTTCGCCTCGACACCGGCTTCGCGATAGCGCGTGGCGGTGACTTCATCGTGGTTTTTGCCGGCCTGATGGAAGATTTCCGGACGCAGTGCTTCGGGCAGTTGCGCAACGGCTTCAGGCAGCAATTTGTTCAGCGGCTCGGCGCCCAGGCTTCCGCCCAGGATCAGCAGGTGTGCCTTGCGTCCGGCCAGCGCTTCACGTGCGATGGCCATGAACAGCTCGGTACGCACCGGGTTGCCGGTGGTGCGAAGCTTGTCCGAAGCCGCGAACGTTTTCGGGAAGGCTTCACACACCCGCGCGGCCAACGGCACCAACAGACGGTTGGCGGTACCGGCGACGGCGTTCTGTTCATGGACAATCACCGGTACGCCGGCGAGTTTCGCCGCCACGCCACCGGGGCCGGTCACATAACCGCCAAAGCCGAGCACACACACCGGCTTCAGTTCGCGGATGATCTTGCGTGCCTGCATGACCGCCTTGAGCAGCACGAACGGCGCCTTGAGCAGGGACAATTTGCCCTTGCCACGCAGGCCGGTGACGTTGATCAGGTGCAGCGGCAAACCGGCGTTCGGCACCAGCTCGTTCTCGATGCCACGCGGCGTGCCCAGCCAGTGCACGCTGTAGCCACGGCTCTGGAATTCGCGCGCGCAGGCCAGGGCCGGGAACACATGGCCCCCGGTGCCGCCGGCCATGATCAGCACGTTAGCGCCCATGGGTCGGCTCCTCGGCGAAGTCGCTTTCGCTGAACTCCATCTCTTCGCTGCCCAGGTGCGTACGACTTTCCCACTCGATGCGCAGCAACAAACCCAGGCAAGCGCAGCAAATCACCAACGAACTGCCGCCGTAACTGAGGAACGGCAGGGTCAGGCCCTTGGTCGGCAGCAAGCCGACGTTCACGCCGATATTGATCAGGAACTGGCCGATCCACAGGAACGACAAGCCATACGCCACATAGGCGGCGAAATACTGTTTGGCTTTCTCGGCCCACAAGCCGATGTACATGCCTCGCACGCACACAAATACGAACAGCGCGACGGTGCACAGCGAGCCGACCACGCCCAGTTCCTCGGCGAGTACCGAGAACACGAAGTCGGTGTGCGCTTCCGGCAGGTAGAACTGCTTCTGCACGCTGTTGCCCAGGCCCACGCCCAGCCACTCGCCGCGCCCGAACGCGATCAACGCCTGGGTCAGCTGATAGCCGGAACCGAACTGGTCGGACCACGGGTCGGTAAAGGTAATCAGCCGCGCCATCCGGTAGGGTTGCGCCTGCACCAGGATCGTCACGGCCGCGACGGCCAGCACCACCATCAAGGTGAAGCGGAACAGACCGACACCGCCGAGGAACAGCATCGCGGCGGCAGCCCCCATCATCACCACGGTGGCACCGAAGTCGGGTTCCATCAGCAGCAGGCCGGCCATGGGCAGCAGCACGATGAATGGCTTGAAGAAGCCCATCCAGCTTTCGCGCACTTCTTTCTGACGGCGTACCAGGTAGCCGGCCAGGTAAATCACCACGAACACCTTGGCGATTTCCGACGGCTGTACGTTGAACGCACCGAAGCCGATCCAGCGCATCGAACCGTTCACTTCGCGGCCGATGCCGGGCAGGATCACCATGACCAGCAAACCGAACGCGCCGATCAGCATCAGCCAACCCAGGCGCTGCCAGGTGGCGATCGGAATCATCATGGTGACGATGCACGCGCCGAGGCCGATCACCAGGTACACCAGGTGGCGGATCATCATGTACAGGGTGTTGCCCGACTGCACGGCGGCCACTTCGGAAGATGCCGAGGTGATCATCACCAGGCCCAGGCCGAGCAGCGCCAGGCAACCGGCGAGCATTGGGAAATCCAGGTCGATGCCGCGCCCGGTAATGATCGGCGACGGGTACGGCTTGATGATGTTCTTCAGGTTGAGGCTCATGCCAAAGCCTCCACGGCGCGGGCGAACAGCTGGCCGCGCTCTTCATAGTTCTTGAACATGTCGAAACTGGCGCAGGCCGGCGACAGCAGTACCGCATCACCCGGCTGGGCCAGGGCCTTGCACCGGGCAATGGCGTCATCCAGGGAAGTGGCGCGCACCTGCGGCACGGCGTCACCCAGGGCGGCGGCGATCAGGTCCGAATCGCGGCCCATCAGCACCACGGCGCGGCAATGCGCAGCCACCGGGCCTTTAAGGTCCTTGAAGTCGGCACCCTTGCCGTCGCCGCCGGCGATCAGCACCACCTTGCCGTCGATATCGGCACCCAGGCCTTCGATGGCCGCCAGGGCGGCGCCGACATTGGTGGCTTTGGAATCGTTGTAATAGCTGACGCCATCGAGGTCGCGCACCCACTGGCAGCGATGCTCGAGGCCCGCGAACGTGCGCAGGGCGGCGAGCATGGCGTCGAACGGCAAGCCAACCGCATGGCCGAGCGCCAGGGCTGCCAGGGCATTGGATTGGTTATGGGCGCCACGGATTTTCAGTTCGCGCACCGGCATCAGGTTCTGGAATTCGAAGGCCAGGTATTTCTCGCCGTTCTCTTCGCGAATGCCGAATGCCTTGAAGTCGGGCTTGCTCAGGCCGAAGGTCCAGCACGGCATGCCCTCGCCGATCAGTGGACGGCTAAGGGCATCCTGGCGGTTGACCACAAACTGCCTGGCACCGCGGAAGATCCGGTGCTTGGCCAGGTGATAAGCCGGCAGGCCGCTGTAGCGGTCCATGTGGTCTTCGCTGACGTTCAACACGGTGGCGACTTCGGCACCCAGCTCGTGAGTGGTTTCCAGCTGGAAACTCGACAGCTCCATCACGTACAGCTCGACGTCGTCGCTGAGCAGGTCCAGCGCAGGCATCCCCAGGTTGCCGCCCACCGCCACGCGCTTGCCGGCCGCAGCCGCCATCTCGCCGACCAGGGTGGTCACGGTGCTTTTTGCGTTGGAACCGCTGATGGCCACGATCGGCGCCTTGGCGTTGCGCGCAAACAGGTCGATATCGCCGGACAGCTTTACGCCCCGCGCCGCAGCCGCTTGCAGGGCCGGTGTAGCCAGCGCCAGGCCGGGGCTCACGTAGAGCTCATCGGCGCGGCACAGAAACTCGACATCCAGTTCGCCACAGCGCACTTCCACGTGCGGGTAGTCACGGCGCAGCGTGACCAGCTCCGGTGGATTTTCCCGCGTGTCGGCCACGGCGAACGACGTGCCCCGGTTCGCCAGGAAGCGAACAAGGGACATGCCGCTCTTGCCGAGGCCGACAACGATGCGGAAGTGGTCTGAAGCGATCAGGGACACTCGTTTCTACCTCAGTTTCAGGGTGGCAAGGCCGACCAGTACCAGAATCACGGTGATGATCCAGAAACGGACGATCACGCGTGGCTCGGGCCAGCCCTTGAGTTCAAAGTGGTGGTGAATCGGCGCCATGCGAAATACGCGGCGCCCGGTCAGTTTGAAGGAGGCCACCTGGATGACCACCGACAGGGTTTCCATCACGAACACACCGCCCATGATGAACAGCACGATTTCCTGGCGCACGATCACCGCGATGGTGCCCAGTGCCGCGCCCAGCGCCAATGCGCCGACGTCGCCCATGAACACTTGCGCCGGGTAGGTGTTGAACCACAGGAACCCCAGGCCGGCACCGATCAGCGCGCCGCAGAACACGATCAACTCGCCCGCGCCCGGCACATAGGGAATCAGCAGGTATTCAGCGAATTTCACGTTACCCGACAGGTAGCAGAAGATGCCGAGCGCGCCGCCCACCATCACCGTCGGCATGATCGCCAGGCCGTCGAGGCCGTCGGTCAGGTTCACCGCGTTGCTGGAGCCGACAATCACGAAATAGGTCAGCACCACAAAGCCGATGCCCAGTGGAATGCTGGCGTCCTTGAGCATCGGGATGATCAGGGTGGTTTCCACAGCGCTAGGCGCGGTGGTGTAGAGGAAGATCGCCGCCGCCAGGCCGAATACCGATTGCCAGAAATACTTCCAGCGGCTTGGCAGGCCCTTGGAGTTTTTCTCGATCACTTTGCGGTAGTCATCCACCCAGCCGATGGCGCCGAACAGCAGGGTCACCAGCAGCACCACCCACACATAGCGGTTATGCAGGTCAGCCCAGAGCAGGGTGCTGACGCCGATGGACGACAGGATCAACGCACCGCCCATGGTCGGGGTGCCGGACTTGGACAGGTGCGACTGCGGGCCGTCATTGCGAACCGATTGACCAATTTGCAGGTTCTGCAGGGTGCGGATCATCCACGGCCCCAGGAACAGCGACAAACACAGCGCGGTCAGCACACCCAGGATCCCGCGCAGGGTCAGGTACTGAAAGACCGCGAAGCCTTTGTGGAACTGTTGCAGATACTCAGCCAGCAGCAGCAGCATTAATGTTTCTCCGTACTTGAGCCACACAAGGCTGCGACGACGTTTTCCATCACCGCGCTGCGCGATCCCTTGATCAAAATGGTTGTATGTTTATCGTGCTCGGCCGCAGTCAACGCCTGGATCAATTCGGCCTGGGTCGCGAAATGGCGCGCGCCGGGGCCGAAGGCGTCTACCGCGTGAGCCATGTTCGGGCCGACCGCGTAGAGCGCGTCGACTTTGCCGGCGGCATAGGCGCCGACTTCGCGGTGGCCTTGCTCGGCCCAGTCGCCCAGTTCGCCGATATCGCCCAGTACCAGCACTTTGCGCCCATCGAAGCCGTTGAGCAGGTCCACGGCGGCATTGATGGAAGACGGGTTGGCGTTGTAGGTGTCATCGATCACGCGCATGCCGTTACTGGCCAATTGCGCAACAGTGCGCCCCTTGACCGGCTGCACCGCGCCCAGGCCTGTGGCGATGCCGAACAGCGACACGCCCAGGGCGTAAGCGGCAGCGGCGGCGGCCAGGGCGTTGGCGACGTTATGGTTGCCCAGCAGGTTCAGTTGCACGTGCTCATTGCCTTGCGGCGTGTGCAAGGTGAAGGACGGGCAACCCCGTGCATCGACGGTAATGTTGGAGGCGTGGAAATCGGCCGCGGCGTTCAGCACGGCGAACGTCAGCACCTTGCGACCGGCGGCACGTGCACGCCAGGTCTCAAAAGCCTTGTCATCCAGATTCAGTACAGCAGTGCCCGAAGCGTCGAGGCCTTCAAGGATTTCACCCTTGGCTTCGACGATTTTTTCCGGGCCACCGAACTCACCGACGTGGGCGGTGCCGGCGTTATTGATAATGGCGACGTGAGGCTGGGTCAGCGCCACGGTGTAGGCAATCTCGCCGATGCGTGAAGCGCCCAGCTCGATCACCGCCGCCGTGTGTTCCGGGGCCAGTTCGAGCAGGGTCAGCGGTGCGCCGAAATCATTGTTCAGGTTGCCACGGGTAGCGAGCACCGGCCCGCGCGTGCGCAGTACACCGGCCAACAGCTCTTTGACGGTGGTCTTGCCACTGGAACCAGTGACGGCGGCAACCGGCTTGTCGAAGGCGGCGCGGTTCAGCGCGCCCAGTTGGCCCAGGGCCAGGCGGGTATCGGCGACCAGCAGCTGCGGCAAGGTGGCATGTGCCACTTCGCGTTGCACCAGGGCACCCACGGCGCCTTTGGCGGCGACTTCGTTAAGGTAGTCGTGGCCATCGAAGCGCGGGCCTGCGAGGGCGACGAACAACTGGCCCGGCTTGATGTTGCGACTGTCGATACTGACGCCGTCGAACGTGCAATCGCTGGACAGCACGCGGGCGGACAACGCCTGGGCCAGTTCGCTGAATGTCATCGCCTTAAGCATGGGCGACCTCCCAGGCAGTCAAGGCGCGATCCGCCTCGACCAGATCGGAAAAGGCATGGCGCTCGCCGTTGATCTCCTGGTAATCCTCATGCCCCTTGCCGGCCAGCACGACCACGTCATCCGCGCTGGCGCTGGCGATCAATTGCGCGATGGCGGTGCCGCGACGGGCCACGAAGGTGACGTTGGCGGTGTCTTTGAAGCCTTGGCGGATATCGTCGAAAATCCGCCCCGGTTCTTCGCTGCGCGGGTTGTCGTCGGTCACCAGCACGCCGTCAGCCAGGCGCTCGACAATCTCGGCCATTAACGGACGCTTGCCGCGATCGCGGTCGCCGCCGCAGCCGAACAGGCACAACAGCTTGCCCTTGGCATGGGGGCGCAGCGCCAGCAGGACTTTTTCCAGGGCGTCAGGGGTGTGAGCGTAGTCGACCACCACCAGCGGTTGTGTGCCGCCACCCAGGCGCTGCATGCGACCGGCCGGGCCTTCCAGCTTCGGCAACACCTTGAGGATTTCGTCGAGGGCGTAATCCAGGCCGAGCAGCGCGCCGATAGCGGCGAGCACGTTGCTCAGGTTGAAGCGACCGAGCAAGGTGCTGCGCAAATGGTGTTCGCCCTGAGGCGTAACCAACGTAGCGCGCACGCCTTCGTCATTGAATTGGGCCTCACGGCAATACAGGTAGGCGCTGGAATCTTCCAGGCTGTAGCTGATCAGGCGCGCTTCGCTGTCTTGGGCAGCCAGCTGGCGGCCAAACGCGTCGTCGAGGTTGACCACCCGGCATTTCAGATCATTCCAGGCGAACAGCTTGGCCTTGGCGGCGGCGTACGCCTCCATGGTGCCGTGGTAGTCCAGATGATCCCGGGACAGGTTGGTCATCACGGCCACATCAAACGCCAACGCCGTCACGCGGCCCTGGTCCAGGCCATGGGACGAGACTTCCATGGCAACCGCCCTGGCACCGGCCTTTTTCAGGTCGGCCAGGGTCGCCTGCACGGCAATCGGGTTCGGCGTGGTGTGCAGGCCGCTTTGCAACGCGCCATAAAAGCCGGTGCCCAGGGTACCGACGATGCCGCAATGCTGGCCCAGCAGGTCAAGCGCCTGGGCGACCAACTGAGTGACGCTGGTCTTGCCGTTGGTGCCGGTTACGCCCACCAGGTTGAGGTGGCGGCTCGGCTCGCCATAGAAGCGCCCGGCGATGTCGGACAGCTGGGCGGCCAGGTTCTTCACCGGAATCAACGGCACATCGGTGATTGGCAGCACAGTGGCGCCATCCACTTCATAGGCCACGGCGGCAGCGCCACGCTGCAGGGCATCGGCGATGTGCGCACGGCCATCGAATTTGCCACCAGGCACCGCCAGGAACAAGTCACCGGCGCGTACCGTGCGGCTGTCCAGGCTCAACTCGCGGATCAACAGATCGCGGCCGGCGTGGGCAAAAATCTTGTTCAGGCTAAGAGACATCAGCCGCGCCCTCCATTGGCTTTTACAGCGGCTACCGGCGGTGCGGCGTTCGCTTGCTGGGTCGGCGGCAGATTGTCCGGCGTGATGTTCATCAGGCGC
Source organism: Pseudomonas sp. 24 E 13 (assembly GCF_900004715.1). Lineage (NCBI taxonomy): Bacteria > Pseudomonadati > Pseudomonadota > Gammaproteobacteria > Pseudomonadales > Pseudomonadaceae > Pseudomonas > Pseudomonas sp. 24 E 13. The sequence continues at coordinate 63,956 of NZ_CVTO01000126.1, read as the reverse complement.
AGGGTGCCGGACATGACTTTGCTGAACACCGGCGCCGAGACCAGGCCACCGAAGTAACCGGCCTTGCTCGGCTCATCGATCACCACGACGATGGCGTAGCGTGGGTCGCTCATCGGGCCGAAACCGGCGAACAGCGAGCGATAGGAATTTTCCGCATAGCCCTTGGTGCCGACCGAGGTTTTACGTGCAGTACCGGACTTGCCGGCCACGTGATAAGCCGGCACCTGGGCGCGGAATACACCACGCGGCGCCTCGATCACTTGTTGCAGCATGCCTTGCATGGTCTTGGCGACTTTTTCCGGGATCACCTGGGTGGCTTTCGGCGCTTCGTCGACATGGATCAGGCTCAGCGGAACCATGCGGCCGTTATTGGCCAATACAGAGAAAGCATGGGCCAGCTGGATCGCGGTCACCGACAGGCCGTAGCCGTAGGACAGCGTGGCGGTCTCGGCTTTTTTCCAGTCGCGGTAGTTCGGCAGGTTGCCTACGCGCTCACCGGGGAAGTCGAGCCCGGTGGGCTGACCCAGGCCGATTTTTTGCGCCAGGTGGTAGATGGTCTCGCCGCCGATATCAAAGGCGACCTTGCTCATGCCCACGTTACTGGAGTTGATCAGGATGCCGGTCAGGTCCAGCACCGGGCCCTCGGTACGGGACACGTCACGAATGGTGTATTTGCCCAACTGCAACGTACCTGGATACACCTCGACCTTGTCGCTGGGCTTCCAGCGTCCGGTTTCCAGGGCGGCGCTCATGGAGATGGCTTTCATGGTCGAACCCGGCTCGAACACGTCGATCATGGCGCGGTTGCGCATCATCGCCGGTTGCAGGTTGCGACGGTTGTTCGGGTTGTACGTCGGCTGGTTGACCATGGCGAGGATCTCGCCGGTCTTCACGTCCATGATCACCAGGCTGCCGGCTTTTGCGCCGTTCTCGATGATCGCGTTACGCAGCTCACGGTTGGCCAGGTACTGCAGGCGCAAGTCAATCGACAACGCCAAGGGCTTGCCGGCCTTGGCGTTCTTGGTGACCTGTACATCCTTGATCAGTCTGCCGCGCCGGTCCTTGATGACCTGGCGCTTGCCCGGAACCCCGGCCAGCCATTCGTCGTAGGCCAACTCGACCCCTTCGCGGCCATGGTCATCGATATCGGTAAAACCGACCATGTGCGCAGTGGTTTCCCCGGCCGGGTAGAAACGACGAAATTCCTCGATGCCATAGACACCGGGAATTTTAAGGTCGAGCACTTGCTGACCCTGCTCAGGGGTGAGCCCGCGAACCAGGTAGATGAATTCTTTATTGGCCTGGGCTTCCAGGCGCTCGGTCAGGGCTTTGCGATCCTGCCCCAGGGCAGCGGCGAGTTCGGGCCACTTGTCCTTGGCCACCTGCAATTCCTTGGCGTTGGCCCACAGGGTGGTCACCGGCGTACTCACGGCCAGGGGCTCGCCGTTACGGTCGGTGATCAGGCCGCGGTGCGCGGGAATCGGAATATGTCGCAGGCTACGGGCGTCGCCCTGGCCGATCAGGAAGTCACGGTCGACCACCTGCAGGTCGAAGATCCGCCAGACGATCGCGCCTACCATCAACGCCAGCAAGCCGAGCATCAGACGGAAGCGCCATGGGTAGAGTGCGCCCTCGAGCTTCATCATGGCGCCACCATGCGAACGTCGGCAGCGCCCGGAATGTGCATTTTAAGCTGTTCGGTGGCCAGCACTTCGATACGGCTATGGGCCGTCCAGGTGCTCTGCTCCAGGATCAGCCGACCCCATTCGGCCTGCGCCTTGTCGCGCACGCTCAATTCCCCGTAGAGGGTATTGAGCAACTGACGGTTCCAATGCGCGCTGTAGGACACCGCAATCGCGGACACCAGCACGCCGACAAACAGCAGCAACATAAAGAAGCTGCCGCCCGGCAGGGGTTTGGCGAAAAGCTTGCTCACCGCAACTTCTCCGCGACGCGCATGACGGCGCTACGGGAACGTGGGTTGGCCTTGAGTTCGGCTTCAGAGGCGAACTGCGCTTTGCCATGGATTTTGATTTTCGGCACAAAGGCTTCGAAACGCACCGGCAGGTTGCGCGGCAGGTTGTCCGATTCGCCCTTGACCAGACGCCGCATGAACAGTTTGACGATGCGGTCTTCCAGGGAATGGAAACTGATCACCACCAGGCGACCGCCCACTTCCAGCGCCTCGAGGGCAGCCTCGAGGCCGGCCTCCAGATCGCCCAATTCGTTGTTGACGTGAATGCGCAAGCCCTGGAACGCACGGGTCGCCGGGTTCTTGCCCTTCTCCCAGGCCGGATTGGCGACCTTGAGCACTTCGGCCAGGTCGGCGGTGCGTTCGAACGGCTGGATCTCGCGGCGCTCGACCACGGCGCGGGCCATGCGGCCGGCGAAGCGCTCTTCACCGTATTCCTTGAACACCCGGGCGATTTCTTCGACTGGCGCGGTGGCGATGAACTGCGCGGCGCTGACGCCACGCGTCGGGTCCATGCGCATGTCGAGGGGGCCGTCGTTCATGAAGCTGAAGCCGCGCTCCGGGTCATCGAGCTGCGGAGAAGACACGCCCAGGTCGAGCAGAACCCCGGCCACCTTGCCCGCCATGCCGCGCTCGGCGACTTCGGCGCCAAGCTCGGCAAAGCTGCGCTGCACAACGACAAAGCGGCCGTCTTCGGCCGCTAGCGCTTGCCCGGTGGCAATCGCTTGAGGGTCTTTGTCGAACCCGAGGAGTTTACCGTCGGGCCCGAGCTGGCTGAGTATCAACCGACTGTGCCCGCCCCTGCCGAAGGTGCCATCCAGATAGCAGCCATCCGCGCGTACGGCGAGAGCCTCAACGGCTTCGTCAAGCAGTACGGTGATGTGGTTAAAGCCGCTATCAATAGTCACAGGATCAAATCACGCAGTTCATCAGGCATGGCGCCCGGTTGTTGAATAGCAGCCAGGTCAGCTGCAGAAACAGCATCCCAGGCATCTTCGTCCCACAATTGGAACTTGTTCAATTGGCCTACCAGCATCGCGCGCTTGTCGAGCCTGGCGTATTCGCGCAACCGCGGAGGCACCAGGAAACGACCGCTGCCATCGAGTTCAAGGTCGACGGCATTACCGATCAGCAAACGCTGCAGGCGGCGGTTTTCTTCACGCAATGAAGGCAGCGCGCGCAACTTGGTTTCGATCAACTCCCACTCATCGAGGGGGTAAACACATAAACAAGGGTCAACAGCGTCAATCGTGATGATTAACTGCCCTGAACTTCGCGAAATGAGCTCGTCACGATACCGGCTCGGCATAGCGAGACGGCCTTTTGCATCGAGACTGATAGCGTTAGCTCCGCGAAACACAGATGCGTTTCTCCAAATTTTAGCGTTTTACGTTCAAAAAACCCACTTTGTGCCACTTTCCGCCACTTGCGCACACTATAGGAATGCGCCCACCACACCGTCAAGGCGCGGATAGAAGGAAAAGCCTTACAGAACGGAGATTTACGAGCGTAAAGAGAGGAGAAACCCGACTTCAGCGTTGTTTTTGACTCAACAAGCGCAGCCAACTCAAAGAGCTGAGGCTCAAAGTTAAAGTAATTTATTAAGAGTAAGATTTTTTTGGTATTACGAAGACGCATCTGCCAATGATTTGGCAGGGAGGGATTCTTGCGTTACTACCGGTTTCCACCCGAGGTACGGATGGAAGGAAAAAAGGTGGAGAGTCGATCTGTAAGCCGGGTTCTGTCTTGAACAGTCATTCGTCTACGATGGCCATCACTGGACATCTTTAGCAACCTACCCGGTCCCAGCGCGGGCCACGCCTTGGGACCCTATTTGGTCTTGCTCCAAGTGGGGTTTACCTAGCCACGAACTGTTGCCAGTCGTGCGGTGCGCTCTTACCGCACCTTTTCACCCTTACCGGCACCGAAGTGCTTAGGCGGTTATTTTCTGTGGCACTTTCCGTAGGCTCACGCCTCCCAGGCATTACCTGGCACTTCGCCCTATGGAGCCCGGACTTTCCTCCCCCCCCTAATTTTCATAGAAGGCAGCGACTGTCCAATCGACTCTCCGCCGCGCAGGTTAACGGCACGACGGCTTCAGGACAAGTATTAAAAGTGCAGCATTGCCATCACGTTCGGACGAAACACCGGCCCGGCCCCGGAACTATTCGGCTTTCTGTTTATCGAGCGCGGCTTGATACAACACATTCTTGCGCACCCCGGTAATTTCCGCCGCCAGGGCAGCGGCGCGCTTGAGCGGCATTTCCTTTAACAGCAAATCGAGGATGCGCATGGCTTCGCTACCGACTGCGTCCTCACTCTCGGGAGCCGTCCAGCCGGCCACCAGCACGACGCACTCGCCACGCTGCTGATTGCTGTCGCCTTCGACAAACCCGCGCAGCTCTTCCAGGGGCAGGCCCTTGAGGGTCTCGAAGGTCTTGGTCAACTCACGCGCCAGCAGCGCCAGACGCTCGCCGCCGAACACCAGTTCCATATCCTGCAGGCATTCCAGGATGCGGTGCGGGGCTTCGTAGAAAATCAGGGTGCGCGGCTCTTCCTTCAACGCCTGGAGACGGGCGCGACGCCCTACGGTCTTGGCGGGCAGGAAGCCTTCGAAGATAAAACGGTCCGACGGCAAGCCGGCTGCAGATAATGCAGCAATCAGCGCGCACGCTCCCGGAACAGGCACTACATTGATACCTGCGGCGCGCGCCTGGCGGACCAGATGGTACCCGGGGTCGGAAATCAGCGGCGTGCCCGCATCGGAGATCAGCGCAACATCATCACCCGCCAGCAAACGGGTGATAAAACGGCTGCCCTCCTCGCGCTCGTTGTGTTCATGGCACGCCGCCAGTGGCGTGCTGATACCAAAATGCTGCATCAACCGTTGGGAGTGCCGCGTGTCTTCCGCCGCGATCAATTTGACCTCGCGCAACACCTTCAATGCCCGCGCACTGATGTCGTCCAGGTTGCCAATCGGCGTCGCCACGACAAAAAGCGAGCCTGCAGTGGAATTCAAAGGACCTGGAGCAGTCAAAACGCACACCTCGATGATTGGCAAAAGCCACATTGTAGCGCGTCGACGCGCTGAAAATATGCCGTCACGGCGGATGTCGTTTCAGCCATTGTTAGCAACCGGCAACAATTGCACGACCTAAATCCACGGTTTCACGCCACGAACATCGCGCCTGAGCCAGTGCTTGGGTACACTTCCACGCTAATTTGATCGGTATCAGGAACACTTACATGATCGCTTGCCTGCGGCTGCTCTCCGCCCTCTGCCTCGCTGCCTTGCTGGCCGCTTGCGCCAGCTCGCCCTCGTCGAGTCTTGGCGACCTTCCACGCACCCCGGATGCCAGTATCGAGCAATTGCTTGAACAGGCCACGGCCGCCAGCACGCCGGAAAAGGCCGCATTGCTGCGCCTGAGTGCGGCTGACCTGGCCTACCGGCAGAACAATGCTGGCCGTTCCTCGCAGATCCTGGCCCAGGTGCCCCTGAATGTGCTGAAGCCAGCCGGGCAGATATTTGCCAGCACCCTGGCAGCGGAACTGGCGATGACCCGCAACCAGCCCAAGGCTGCCTTGACGGCGTTGGACCATCCCAGCCTGCAAAGCCTGAAGGAGCTGCCGGCCGATCAGCAGGTCCGCACCGGCACCGTGCATGCCCGCGCCTATGAAGCCGACGGCCAGACCCTGGCTGCGGCGCGCGAGCGTGTCGCCATGGCGCCTCTGCTCAGCGGCGACGCGGCCAACAACAATCACGAAGCGATCTGGGCGCTGATTGCCGCACTGCCGTCCGAGCAGTTGCAAGCGACCGGCAACCCGACGCTGGACGGCTGGATCACCCTGGCCCAGGCGGTCAAGGGCGCCGGCACACTGGAACAACAGCAAACCGCCATCGACACCTGGCGTGCGCGCAACCCGGGCCATCCGGCGGCGGTGCAATTGCCGACGCCGCTGACCAAACTCAAGGAACTGGCCAGCCAGCCGCTCAACAAGATCGCCCTGTTGCTGCCGCAGGAAGGCGCCCTGGCGGCCGTCGGCAAGGCGTTGCGTGAAGGCTTCATGGCCGCGCACTACCAGGCCGAACAGGCCGGGCAGAAACCGCCCGTGATTGAGTTTTACGACAGCTCGCGCCTGACCTCCATCGACGACTTCTACGCCAAGGCCCAGGCCGCCGGCGTGCAACTGGTGGTCGGCCCACTGGAAAAGCCGCTGGTCAAACAGCTCAGTGCTCGCCCGCAACTCCCCATCACCACCCTGGCGCTGAACTACAGCGAAACCGATCAAGGCCCGGCGCAACTGTTCCAGTTCGGCCTGGCCGCTGAAGACGAAGCCCGTGAAGTGTCGCGCCGCGCCCGGGCCGACGGCCTGCACCGCGCCGCCGCCATGGTGCCCCGTGGCGAATGGGGCGAGCGTGTGTACAAAGCGTTCCGTCAGGATTGGGAAGCCAACGGCGGCACCGTCATGGGCGTCGAGTACGTCGATCAGCCGGTGGCTTTGGCCCAGCAGATCGCTGACCTGTTCCAGCTGCGCAAGAGCGAAGGCCGCGCCAAGAGCCTGCAAAGCACCGTCGGTACTGACGTTGCCGCCCAGCCGTCGCGTCGCCAGGACATCGAGTTCATCTTCCTGGCCGTGACCCCGCAACTGGCCCAGCAGATCAAGCCGACCCTGAACTTCCAATACGCCGGTGATGTGCCTGTCTACGCGACTTCCCACGTATTCAGCGCCAGCGGCGACCGCAACCAGTACCTGGACATGACCAACGTGATGTTCTGCGAAACCCCTTGGTTGCTCAACACCACCGACCCGCTGCGCAACCAGGTTGCCGCACAATGGCCGCAAGCCAATGGCAGCCTGGGCCGGCTCTACGCGATGGGCGTCGATGCCTATCGCCTGGCGCCACGCCTGGGCCAGCTCAAGGCGCTGCCGGACACCCGGGTCGACGGTCTCTCCGGTAACCTGGGCATCGGCGCCAACCAGCGCGTTGACCGCCAGATGCCTTGGGCGAAGTTTGTCGGCGGCGAAATCCAACGACTGCCGGACACCCCGCGCTGATGCCCGAGCGGTCCAGCGCACAAAGCGGCAAGGATGCCGAACACCAAGCATTGAGCTACCTGCAGCAACAGGGTCTGCGTCTTCTGGCGCAGAACTGGTTATGTAAACGCGGTGAGCTTGATCTGGTCATGCTTGACGGCGATACAGTAGTATTCGTCGAAGTCCGCTACAGAAAACACGCACAATGGGGTGGCGCGCTCGCCAGTATCGATGGGCGCAAGCGTCAGAAGCTGATACTCGCCGCGCAGTTTTTCCTGTTAAAAGAGCATCGCTGGGCCAATTCCCCCTGCCGTTTCGATGTGGTTGCCATAGAAAGCACACCGTCGGGCCCTGCTGATCTGAACTGGCTCAAAGATGCCTTCGACAGCTGACTCACCCGGCACCTTCACCACACACTTTTGCTCTTTGCTTTGCGGGCTGCACATTTCCGTGTCAAACAGCCGCGCTAATTAAGGTCACACAGATGGACATGCAATCCCGAATTCGCCAGCTTTTCCAGGCCAGCATCGACACCAAGCAACAGGCGATGGACGTACTTGCACCGCACATCGAGCAAGCCAGTCAGGTCATGGTCAATGCCTTGCTCAACGAAGGCAAAATGCTTTCGTGCGGTAACGGCGGCTCGGCCGGTGACGCCCAGCATTTTTCCTCCGAGCTGCTCAACCGCTTCGAGCGCGAGCGCCCGAGCCTGCCGGCGATCGCCCTGACCACCGACACGTCGACGATCACCTCGATCGCCAACGACTACAGCTACAACGAAATCTTCTCCAAACAGATCCGCGCCCTCGGCCAGCCGGGCGATGTGTTGCTGGCGATTTCCACCAGCGGCAACTCGGCGAACATCATTCAAGCGATCCAGGCCGCACATGATCGCGAAATGATTGTCGTAGCCTTGACCGGGCGCGACGGCGGCGGCATGGCCTCATTGCTGCTGCCTGAGGACGTGGAGATTCGCGTCCCGGCCAATGTCACTGCACGCATTCAAGAAGTCCACCTGCTGGCGATCCACTGCCTGTGCGATCTGATCGACAGCCAACTGTTCGGGAGTGAAGAATGACCGTTAACCGCCTTAGCCTTTTGGCCATCACGCTGTGCCTTGCCATCAGCGGTTGCAGCACGGCAATCACCGCAACACGGGACACCCCCATCCAGGACGACCGGGGCACACGCACATTCGGCAGCACCATCGATGACTCGCTGATCGAAACCAAGGTCAAGGTCAACGTCGCCAAAGCGGCCACGGACCTGGGTAATGGCGCATCGCGCATCGTCGTGACCAGCTTCAACGGCGTCGTGCTGCTGGCCGGCCAGACTCCGCGCGAAGAGCTCAAGGCCCAGGCCGAACAGGCTGCCTCGACGGTGCAGCGGGTCAAGAAGGTGCACAACGAACTGCAGGTCATGGACCCGATCACCCTGCTGGCGATCAGCAACGATGCGTTGCTGACCACCAAGATCAAGGCGCAGATGCTTACCGACAGCGCCGTGCCGGGCTCGCGCATCAAGATCGTCACCGACAACGGCATCGTCTACATGATGGGCCTGCTGACCCAGGCTGAAGCCACTCGCGCGGCCAACCTGGTACAGGGCGTGTCGGGTGTGCAGAAAATCGTGAAGGTGTTCGAATACATCGACTGATGTAACCGTCAGTGCCCAGGTGATCGTTCCCACGCTCTGCGTGGGAACGATCCATGTAACCGTCAGCCATGAAAAAGGGCGCCGTGCATTGACTGCACGGCGCCCTTTTTTGTATCGGTTGTTTACTGGTATTGCGAGTACGGGTTGCCCTGGAACTGGTTGTTCTGCTGCGGCGCCTGTTGCTGGGCGCCCGGCTGGCCGTACTGCTGGCCCGGGATCGGACCAAGGTTCACTTCTACACGACGGTTCTGGGCACGACCATTGACGTCGGCGTTACTGGCAATCGGATTATCCGGGCCGGCACCGCGTGCGCTCAGGTTGGCGGCACTGACGCCTTGGGAAGTCAGGTAGTTGGCCACGCTCTGCGCACGGCGCTGGGACAGGTCCATGTTCAGCTGGCGACTGCCGGTGCTGTCGGTGTAGCCAACGATCTGGATGGTGTTCTGGTTGAACTGCTTGAGGGAGTTGGCCAGGTTGTTCAGCGGCTGGTAGAAGCTGCTGGCGATAGCGTCGGAGTTGGTGGCGAAGGTGATATTGCCGGGCATGATCAACTTGATCTGGTCACCCTGGCGTTGCACTTCAACGCCGGTATTGGCCATGCTTTCGCGCAGTTTTTTCTCTTGCTGGTCGGCGTAGTAGCCATAGCCTGCAGCGCCGGCGCCCGCGACCACTGCGCCAATCAGCGCGCCCTTGCCACGGTTGTTATGGTCGATGGCCGCACCGGCCAATGCCCCGGCCAGCGCGCCGAGGCCGCCGTACTTGGCGGTCTTGCTCATGCCGCTCTCGGAACCATTGCCGGCCTGTCCCTGGCTGCCATCATAAGGATTAGGTGAAGCGCAGCCGGATAAAAGGGCTACGGCGGTAGCAACAACAAGCAGACGACGCGGAGTGAACATGAAGGAAGCTCCTACTTTTTGCATTCGGTGATGCAGAGGACGTGGGCAACGGGCCTGTGCCGGGTTTGGAACACGACAAGCGGTAAAAATTCCGTGAGCGAGGCGCAAACCGGAGCCAGGCCATGGATCATTCAGGTTCGGGAGGTACGTGCTCCCGACAGCGGTGGGTCGTTTAATTAAACGATGCACAATGCGCAGCGCCATCAGCCCAACAGCCCCATCGACTTGGCCCGCGCCACCGCCTGGGTACGGCGCTCCACGCCGAGCTTGCTGTTGATATGGCTGGCGTGGGTTTTCACGGTGTGCAGGGAAATGAACAGCTGGTTGCTGATCTCCTGGTTGGAACAGCCCTGGGCGATCAGTTGCAGTACCGCCAGCTCACGTGTGCTCAGGGTTTCATGATGAGGCGCGCTTTCAACACAGGTGACTGCCGGTAGCAACGCCAGCAAGGCCTGGTTCAGCAGAACGTGTGGATGCTTGCCCAACTGCTCGCGCATCCACTGCGGGTATTGCTCCAGCAACCGCTGGAACGGTTGCAGTGCGCCCCCGGTGCCGGCTTCGAGGGCGCGGGCCAGCACCAACCCGGCCCTGGTTTGCTGACCACACGCCAGCAACAAATGCGCCTGCTGGGCCAGGGCGATCAGGGCGATTATCTGGCGACCGCTGTTGAGCGCCTGTTGCGCCACGTCCTCAAGCCGTTGCAGCGCCTTGTCGGGCTGTTGGCGAATGGCATCCAGCGCGGCCTGTTGCAGCTCCACATGTTGCGGCAAGTGCGGGTGAAACTCCGGTGCGGCGGCGGCCTGCTCACCGGTGTAGGTCTGTCCCAGCCGGGCCAGCCAGGCCTCGGCCAGGTCGGTACGGCCCTGGGCCAGCCACAGCTCGCATTTGATCAGGGTGATCATCGCCAGGTAGTAGATCGGCGGCACGTCCCAGATGTGCATCAGGCGTTCAGCCTCGGCCAGTTCGGCAAAGGCCGTGGAAAAATCGCCACGCCGGCCTTCGAAGCTGGCGATCACACAATGTCCGATCAGCACGCTGATATCCCGGCAGGCGCGGGCTTCAGTCAGGCCGGCGCGCAACCGCGCAAGGCCGGCTTCGGGCTGGTAACGCAGCAGCAACAGGAAACCTTCATAGAGCGACAATCGCGCGCGCACGGCATACAGCCGCTGAGCCGCCAGCCCGTGCAGGCGCTGCAGGCCCTGGCGCACTTCGTCCAGGGCACGCAGGACCTCGCCGCGCGCCTGCAGCACCCGGGCGCGGTCGTAATGGGCCAGGGCTTCAAACAGCGGGTTACCGACACGCTGCGCCAATTCCAGGGACTCACGATTCAGGCCACGGGCACGCCAGAGATCGGCATCGACGATCGCCAGGTTGGACAAGGTCGACAGGCACATCAGGCGCTGGCCATAACGCTTGTGCGGCAGGCTTTCCAGGGCCTCGCTGCAATAGCGCTGGGTCAATTCGCGGTCCCCTCGCCCGCGGGCGATGATCCCGCTCAGTGCCAGCCATTGGGCCAGCATGGATTTCTGCGCGGTGGCCGACGGCGCCGGCAGGAAGCGGCTGAGGTAGCTGGATAATTCCTGCGCCGCGTCCAACTGGCACGCCAACCCCAGCGCCCAACTGTAGAGCACGATCAAGCGCGGCGTGCTGATCAACAGGCTGTCGGGCAAGTCCATTTTCCAGCGCAGCAACATGCCGACATTCTGTTCCGCCAGCAGTTGCTCCTCGGACAGGTTCTGCACCAGGTTCGCCGCCACATCCAGGTGACCGGCCCGCAGCGCCTGCTCCACCGCCTCATCAATCAGGCCCTGGGCGTTGAACCAGCGACAGGCCCGCAGGTGCAGACTGGCCAGGGGCAAGGTGGCGCTCTTCTCGCGGCGCGCGCGCAGCAGGTCGGAAAACAAATGGTGATAACGGTACCAGTGGCCCTGTTCATCCAACGGCACCAGAAATACCTGGTGGGCCTGCAGGTAGCGCAGGATTTCCGGGCTGTCATGGGCCTCGCGGATCGCGTCGCACAGCTCGCTGCAGAAACGCTCCTGGGGCGCGGTGTCATACAGAAACGCCTGCACCTGCGCAGGCAGGCAGTCGATGACCTCTTCCAGCAAATAATCGCGAATCAGCCCTTCGCCGCCGTTCAGGCCCTGGGGCAAGGCACCGTCGCTGCCGGCTTCGGGGGCCGCCAGCAGCCAGAAGCGCAGGCCGGCGACCCAGCCCTCACTGCGACGGATCAGGTTCTCCAGAGCCTCACCGCGCAGCGAACTGCTGTGCCGGTGCAGCACGGCCAGGGATTCGTCATGGGTCAGGCGCAGGTCCTGCTCATGCAATTCCAGCAGGTGCCGCGACAGGCGCAGGCGCGCCAGGTGCCAGTCCGGACGCTGGCGGCTGGTAACCAGCATCACCAGGCCATCGGGCAAATGATTGAGGAAAAATTGCAGGCAACGGTCCAGCACCGGCCCCTGGGCCAAATGGTAGTCATCGAGCACCAGCAGCAGCGGCGCGTGGACAGACAAATGCACCGTCAGCTCATCGAGCAGGCCATCGAGCCATTCTTCAAAGGCGAAGGGTTGGTGACGCTGACGCATTTTCAGCAAGCCCAGGGACTGGGCACCCAGTTGCGGGAAATACGCGCGCAAGCCTTCGAGCAGGCGCTCGAGAAAACGGCCAGGGTCGTTGTCCCGTGGGCTCAGGCCCAGCCACAGGTTTTGCCAGTGGACCGGCAGGCTCTGGCAGAACTCGACCGCCAGGGAACTCTTGCCGAACCCCGCCGGCGCGCTGACCAGCAACAGCCGCCCTTCCAGGCCGGCGCCCAGGCGTTCGCACAGGCGTGGGCGCAGCACGTAACCGTCGGGCAACGGCGGCCTGTAGAAACGGCCTTCCAGGCTCGGAATCACCGCGCCGGCAGGCCCCTGGATTCGGGACAGATCAGTCATCGCCGGGCTCTTGTAGAAGGCTGTTGTCGGCATTGCAGATGTCCGCAGACTAGCGGTAAAAGCGGCGGGATTGTAGATCTTTGCAACAAATGTCTGAAAAAGAACTGCGACAAAAAATATCGCTACAGACACCCCAAACAAAATGTGGGAGGGAGCTTGCTCCCGATGGCGGTGGGTCAGTCAATACCTGCATCGACTGTCGCGCCGCTATCGGGGGCAAGCCCCCTCCCACATTTGAGGATCAGCGCAGGTTAGCGAACGCCGTCCTGGCGCAGGGCTGCCGGGGTGAAGTCGCTGGTGGTGGCGGTGAAGCCGAAGTCATACGCCTGCTTCTCTTCGTTCTTCATGCCCAGGGCCAGGTAGCGGCCCGATTGCAGGTCGTAGAGGGTTTCCAGGGCATACCACGGCACTTGCTTGTCGTAGTAGTTCTCGGCATGGGCTTCGGCGACACGCCACAGTTGGCCACGGCCATCGTAATGGTCGATCACCGCAGCTTGCCAGGTGTCCTCGTCGATGTAGAAGTCACGTTTGGCATAGATGTGGCGCTGGCCTTCCTTCAAGGTCGCGACCACATGCCAGACGCGGCGCAGCTCGTAGCGCGTCAGGTCCTGGTTGATGTGGCCGGCCTTGATGATGTCGGCGTATTTCAACTTCGGATCGTCGATCTTGTAGCTGTTGGCGGCGATGTAGATTTCCTTCTTGCCTTCCAGTTTCCAGTCGTAGCGGTCCGGCGCGCCGTTGTACATGTCGAGGTTGTCGGAGGTGCGCAGGCCATCGGCGGCCGTGCCCGGCCCGTCATAGGACACCTGCGGCGCCCGGCGCACGCGGCGTTGCCCGGCGTTGTAGACCCACGCCGAACGCGGTTCCTTGACCTGGTCCAGGGTCTCGTGCACCAGCAGCACACCACCGGCCAGACGCGCCGGCGCGGTGACTTGCTGCTTGAAGTAGAACAGTACGTTGCCGGGGTTTTTCGGGTCGAAGTCCTTCATTTTGTCGCGGAACACGAATTGGTCGCGGAAGTACACCAGGCTGTAGGAACCGTTGGTTTGCGGGGTGGCCTGGGTCACCAGGCGCGTGACGCTACCGCCGCGATAACGGGTGATGTGGTTCCAGATCACCTCGACGCCGCTTTTCGGAATCGGGAACGGCACCGCCGTCTCGAAGTTTTCCAGGCCGTTGCCGCCGGACACCAGGTTGGTCGTGGTGGCGTTTTTCTTGATGGAGGCGAACACGTCAGCCGGCACCGTGGCGCCGCGATGAGTCGGGTACACCGGCATCTTGAAGCTGTCCGGGTAACGCTTGAACATCGCGTACTGCCCGGGGGCCAGTTTGTCTTTGTATTGCTCGACGTTCTGCGCGGTGATGGTGAACTGCGGTTGTTCGCTGGCGTACGGGTTGGCCAGGAAACCCTTGGCATCCACCGCCCCTGCGTTCACCGGCATCGGTGACCATTTGGGGATGGTACCGGCCGCGTTCCCGGCCATTTCGGCGCCCATCGGGGTCAGGCTGGTGCCCAGCTTGGCGGCTTCATCCGCCGACACCGCCGCCATGACGTTGCTCGCCAGGATCGACAGCCCAAGCACACCCACGTGCAACAGACTTTTAGTTATTTTCATGTTCTGGACTTCCTGAATACATACCACTTGAAAAGAGTGTGCTTAGAAGTTGGCGCCGAAGCTCAGGGCGACGAAATCGCGGTCATTCACCGTGCTGAACTTGCCACCAAAGAAGTTGGTGTAGGCCAGGCTGGCGGTGTAGGTGTTCTGGTATTCGGCATCCAGGCCCAGGCTGACCGCCTTGCGCCCCTCTTCGAAGTTGCCGCCGGGGCCTGGCGAGTAACCTTTGACGTCATGGGACCAGGCCACGTTGGGCTTGAGGTTGACGCCGGCGAACACGTCCGGGTATTCCCAGATGGCACGGGCGCGGTAGCCCCAGGACGTTGCGGTGGTGTAGCCGTCGTTGTTGCAGTTGGTGTTCAGGCCGGCTGCGTTGGGCAGGCCCGCACCGGTTGCGGTTGAATTGTTGAGGGCGTTGCAGAACCCACCTGGCAAGCTGCCAGGGCCAAAGACCGGGTCGCGGCCATAGCGGGCCTGGGATTTGCTTTCCAGGCCACCCACATGGGTCACGCCGATTTCACCGACAGTGGTCAGGCGGCTGGCGCCCATCACCTGGTCGAAGAAGTGCGTGAAGGTGGTCTGGAACTGGGTCACTTCCTTGCGGTTGTAACCGTGCAGGTCCTGGCCCGGCGTGCCCTTGAGCACGGACGCATTGCCAAAGCCCGGGATCGGCGTGACACCGGCGAACAGAATGTCGGTGGTGCTCAACTGCACCGGCGCATTCGGCCGGTAGCTCAACTCACCGCTCCACGCGGTGCCGGTGGGCAATGTGGTGGAGAAACTCAGACCGTAGAGGCGGATATCTTCCGGATACTCGACGAAGTAGTTCGAACTGCCCGCCACGATCAGCGGACGCAATGCCCCCAGCGGGCCCAGCGGACGGGTGTAGGCTGCCGATGGCGCGCCCTGTGCGCTGAAGATCGGCGCACGGCTGTGGTAGTTCATGAAGTAGGCGCCGAATTCGGTATCCAGCGGCTCGAAGTTATAGTGCATGGCCACGCCGAACTGGCCGCTGTCGCGGGCATCACGGTCCGGGCCACGGCGCACGAGTACGCCTTCGCTGTTGACGTCCACACCCAGCGCACCCAGGGTCGGCAGCGCTGCGGCAGGGATGGTCGAGCGCTTGTTCAGTACCCGCAGGTTGTTGCTGCAGCCGTCGGAAATCACGTCCGGCTGCGAGAAGAAGGTGCCGCAGTTGTCGGTGACGGTCTGGTCCCATTCCAACTGGTAAAACGCCTCGGCCGACAAGTTATCGGTCAGCGTCTGCGACACGTAGAACATGTTGACCGGAATCAGGCCTTCCTTGATCTCGGCCCCCGGACGACGAAACGCCGACACGTCGATCGGGTTGATCGAGTTGATACCGCCGCCAATGAAGGTACTCTCGCCCCAGCTCACGACCTGCTTGCCGAAACGCACGGAACCCGGCGCGTCGGCGATCGAATAGTTGTGGTAGACGAACGCATCGAGGATCTGCCCGCCGGAAGACTTGGCGCCTTCCTTGCGGTTGTTGTCGCTGATGTCCTTGAACGGACGGCTTTCGTCCTTGAGTTCAAAGTCGTACCAGTACTTGCCACGCACAAACACACCGGTGTCGCCGTACTTCAGTTCCAGGTCGTGGATGCCCTTGAAGATCTTCGAAAAGGTTTCTCCGCGCTTGAAGTTCAGGTGGCCGTCATCGGAGGTCTGGGACAGGCCCCTGCCGCCGTTGTTGGCGCCGATCAGGTCGCGATTGGCCTTGGACGTGCTCCAACTGGCGCCTACCGACAGGGATGAGTCAAAACTCCCTTCGATTTCACCAATGTTGAAACTGACGCCGAATGCGGGCCCGGCGAGCGTAGAAGCGAGACTGACGGCCAGGGGCAGACGTGCCCGGCGCCAGAACTGGTTTACTGAGGTCATCGACGCTACTCCATGTGCATTTTATTGTTATGGCAGTGAGCTCTTTCGGAAGATGCATGTAACGGCCGGGATACAACGATTCCAATGCCGAGCGACAACCGGGCCACCTTCACCCGAAGCGCAACATCCGCGAAAAACTCTGGAAGGGACTATAGCCAGCAGGGGGTAGTGCTTGATCCCTCTAAAGTGTGATTTGCATCACCAACCCGTCTGCCCCGACCCTTTCGCCACGCCGACGAAGGTCGACGCGGCAAGGATGGCTGAAATTCCACAAATCACAAGTAAAGGCCTGAGATAGAGCATTGCCGCCCCCGATTGGGCACGGCAAGCGGCGTCACAGGGTCGACAGGAACGTGCTGTTGTTGGCCTGCCATTCGATGATGTCGATACGGATACGTTTTTTGTCGAGCTTGCCGACGCTGGTCTTGGGAATTTCAGTAACAACGGCGATCTGGCTCGGAATCGCCCACTTGCTCAAGTGGCCCAATTCAACGAACGGCTTGAGGTGTTCCTTGAGTTCACGAGCCCCTATCACATGGCCATCACGCAACACCAACAGGGCAAACGGGCGCTCGCCCCACTGCGGGTCGGCCATCCCCACCACCGCTACTTCGCGTACCGCCGGGTGGCGGCTGACCAGGTCTTCCAGGGCCAGGGACGAGACCCACTCGCCACCGGTCTTGATCACATCCTTGATGCGGTCACGGATATCGATCACGCCGAACGCATCCAGGGTGGCGACATCACCGGTGTGCATCCAGCCACCGGCCCACAGCTCGGCGCCCTTTTGCGGCTCGTTGTAATAGCCCTCGGTGAGCCAGGGTGCGCGCAGTACCAGCTCGCCCTGGGATTCGCCGTCGGCAGGCAGGAAGTTGCCATCGGTGTCCATGATCGCCGCCTCCACCAGCGGCCCGGGCACACCGGCCTTGATCCGATAAGTGGTGCGTTCGTCTTCGCTGCCGGCCATCAGCTCGTCATTGAGATGAGCACAGGACACCAGCGGCCCTGTCTCGGACATGCCGTACGCAGCCGTCAACTGAATGCCACGGGCCTTGGCGGCTTCGTACAGCGAACGGTTGAGGGCGCTGCCGCCGATGACGATTTTCCAACCGCCGAAATCCACGTCCTGGGCGGCCTTGGCATTGAGCACCATTTGCAGGATGGTCGGCACGCAATGGGAAAAGGTGACCTTTTCCTTGCGCCATAGCTCCACCAGGTATTCGGGGTCGTAGCGGCCGGGGTAGACCTGCTTCAAACCGAGCATGGTCGCCACGTAAGGCAGGCCCCAGGCGTGCACGTGGAACATCGGTGTGATGGGCATGTACACGTCGTTGGTGCCGAGCAAACGCACACTGTCGACACTGCCCATGATGGTCGCCACGCCGATGGTGTGCAGCACCAGTTGGCGATGGGTGAAATACACGCCCTTGGGGTCGCCGGTGGTGCCGGTGGTGTAGAAGGTGGTGGCCACGGAGTTCTCGTCGAAATCCTCGAAGTGGTACGTCGGGCTCGCCGCCGCCAGCAGGGTTTCGTACTCGCCCACCAGGTTGGGCAGGTCGGCTGTCTTGCTGTCGCCGTCGGTGATCAGCACGGTCTTGTCGACGCTGGTGAGCTGCCCGGCGATCGCCTGGTAAAGCCCCACGAACTCGCTGTTGACCAGCACAAAGCGGTCCTCGGCGTGGTTCATGGTGTAGAGGATCTGTTCCGGCGACAGGCGCACGTTGATGGTGTGGATCACCGCGCCGATCATCGGGATGGCGAACATGCACTCCAGGTAACGGTGGCTGTCCCAGTCCATCACCGCCACCGTATCACCGGCCTTGACCCCCGCTTCGGTCAGCACATTGGCCAGGCGCGCGACGCGCTCGATCAGCGTCGGGTAGGTGTAGCGCAGTTTGTCGCGGTAGATGATTTCCCGGGTTTTCTCGTAACGCGCCCCGGACATCAACAGGCGTTTGATCAACAGCGGGTATTGGTAAGCGCCTTCGGCGGGTGGGATAACACGGGTCTGCAACATACGACTCCCTTTTATGACTGCGCGGTCTTGGCGTGAAGACCTGCACTGTAGAGAGGTTATGTTGCAGCTAAATCAGCCAAAGGAATGATTTGCAGGGTCCGGTAAATGCTAGCTTTTAGCCATGATCTCGGACACATGCAGATCCAATGTGGGAGGGGGCTTGCCCCCGATGGCGGTGTTTCAGCCAAGTATTTATTAGCTGATCCACCGCTATCGGGGCATAGGTATCTATACAGCTTTGATATGACACCGACATGTGGCGAGGGAGCTAGCTCCCGATAGCGGCCTCTGGGCCGACCAGGATGTTGGTGTCGATCCCGGTCCAAATGTGGGAGGGGGCTTGC
>NZ_CVTO01000126.1:30504-45522 GCF_900004715.1 Pseudomonas sp. 24 E 13 | reverse complement strand
AACGGGGCGCCTGAGATCAAGATCAAAAGCCAGATCAAGAGCGGCTCGCTTCGCATCGTGGTTGCGGTTGGGTGCTACGCAGGTGTGTCGATACCTATGGCTATCGGGGGCAAGCCCCCTCCCACATTTTTTACCGTGCCCGCTCAAGGGCAGCGATTACTTCATGCTCGTGAACGCCAACTTCACCCCAATCGCGATCAACACCGCGCCCATGGTGCGATCGAACCAATGCCCCATCTTCGCAAACCCGGCGCGCACGCGCTGCTGGCTGAACAGCATGGCCACCAGGCAAAACCACAGCGCTGTCGCCACCGCCAGGTACACGCCATAACCGGCCTGCACCGCCAGCGGTGTGTGCGGGTTGATCACCACGGTGAACAGCGACAGGAAAAACAGCGTGGCCTTGGGATTCAAACCGTTGGTCACAAAACCTGCGGTAAACGCGCCACGCGGGGTGCGCTCGTCCACCTCGCGATGCAGCTCGCCTTCCACCGGTGGCTTGGCCGGTTGCGCGCGCAGCGCCTTGAAGCCGATATACAGCAGGTACGCCGCCGCCGCCCATTTCAATGCATTGAACAGCACGATGGACTGGGACACGATCAAGCCGATGCCCAGCAACGAGTAACCAACGTGGAGGAAAATCGCCGAACCGACGCCCAGCGCAGTCCATGTGCCGGCGCGACGGCCATGGGTCACGCTTTCACGCACCACTACGGCGAAGTCAGGCCCGGGGCTGGCGACCGCCAACAAGTGAATCAAGGCTACGGTCAAAAACTCGGCGACGTACATGCTCACTCCATTAAGTAACGGATTATTTCATCTGATAGGCTCAGCAGATTACGCCTTCGAACTCCGCCGCAAAAGGTACAGTTGATGATGAACAAGCGCCGCGCCGTTTTCCTCGATCACCCCTCCCTGGACCTCGGCGACCTCGACCTCAGCGGATTGCGTGACTGCTTCAGCGAGCTGCAGCTGTGCGAGCAGACCACGCCGCAGAATGTGCGCGAACGCTTGCAGGGTGCTCAAGTCGCCATCACTAACAAAGTCCCGCTCAGCGCCGAGATCCTGGCGGCCTGCCCCGACCTCAAGCTGATCCTGGTGTCGGCCACCGGCACCAATAACATCGACCTTGAAGCCGCCCGCGCCCAGGGCATCACCGTGAGCAACTGCCAGGGCTACGGCACGCCGTCGGTGGCCCAGCACACGATCATGCTGCTGCTCAACCTGGCCACGCGCTTGAAGGACTATCAGCGCGATGTGGCAGCCGGCAAATGGCAGCAGGCCAGGCAGTTCTGCCTGCTGGACTACCCGATTGTCGAGCTGGAAGGCAAGACGCTGGGCCTGCTCGGCCATGGCGAACTGGGCAGCGCCGTGGCACGTCTGGCCGAAGCCTTTGGCATGCGCGTGGTGCTGGGCGCGATTCCCGGGCGCCCTGCCCGCGCCGACCGCATGCCGCTGGATGAACTGCTGGGGCAGGTCGATGCGCTGACCTTGCACTGCCCGCTCAACGAGCACACCCGCGATTTTATCGGGGCTCGCGAACTGGCCTTGCTCAAGCCCGGCGCGTTTATCGTCAACACCGCACGCGGCGGCTTGATCAACGAACAGGCGCTGGCGGATGCATTGCGCAACGGCCACCTGGGTGGTGCGGCCACCGATGTGTTGAGTGTCGAGCCTCCGGTAAACGGCAACCCGCTGCTGGCCGGCGATATCCCTCGGCTAATCGTCACGCCCCATAATGCCTGGGGCAGCCGTGAAGCGCGGCAGCGGATCGTCGCGCAATTAAGCGAAAACGCCCTGGGCTTTTTCAACGGTGCCCCGCTGCGCGTCGTCGCTTGATAAACTGCGCCCCTTTTCAAGGAGCAGACCATGGATCCGCGCAGTGAAGTACTGCTTCGCCAGGCCGAACTTTTTCAAGGCAACCTGCTGCTGGTCGGTTTGCCTGCCGACGATTTGCTCGGACGCCTGCCCAACGCCCACGGCTGGAGCTGGCACGCCGGCGATCAGGCGGCGTTGGAGGCGCGTTTTCCCGAGCGCAGCCAATTCGGCGTGAAGGTGCCCGAACGCGCATTTGAGGCCGCGGTGATTTTCCTGCCCAAGTCCAAGGACCTCACCGACTACCTGCTCAACGCCGTGGCCGCGCGCCTGCCCGGCGCCGAGCTGTTTCTGGTGGGCGAAAAAAAGGCCGGCATCGAAAGCGCGGCCAAGCAGATGATCCCCTTCGGCAAACCGCGCAAGCTGGATAACGCGCGGCACTGCCAGCTCTGGCAGGTCACGGTGGGCAACGCGCCGCAGGCGCCCGACCTGGATAGCCTGGCGCAGACCTTCGAGGTACCGCTGGTCGACGGGCCGCTCAAGGTGGTGAGCCTGCCGGGCGTGTTCAGCCATGGTCGCCTGGACCGGGGCACCGAACTGTTGCTGGAACACCTGGACAAGCTGCCCAGCGGGCATTTGCTCGACTTTGGCTGCGGCGCCGGCGTATTGGGAGCAGCGGTGAAACGTCGCTACCCGCACAACACCGTGACCCTGCTAGATGTGGACGCCTTCGCCGCCGCCAGCAGCCGCCTGACCCTGGCTGCCAATGACCTGGAAGCCGAAGTACTGACCGGTGACGGCATCGACGCCGCACCGATGGGTTTGAACGCGATTTTAAGCAACCCGCCGTTCCATGTCGGGGTGCACACGGATTACTTCGCTACGGAAAACCTGCTGCGAAAAGCAGGCAAACATCTGGCAAAAGGCGGCGAACTGCGCCTGGTCGCCAATAGCTTCCTGAAATACCAGCCGCTGATCGAAGAGCATCTGGGCATCTGCGCGATCAAGGCCGAGGGCAACGGTTTTCGCATCTACCGGGCCAAGCGTCCCTGACGGGCGTTTGAAAAAGAACGCTTGCCGAAAGGGTTTTGCCTAGGCAGAATCCGCAGCGTCCTAGGGGAGTAGTCTCCCACGAGCGCCATGCTCGTCCGGCATACGTCAACATACTTGGTCAGCAGACCATGGCGTATGCGACCCAGGAGTCCGCACAGACGGACCGGGGTCTGACAAGACCTATGACACGCACACCTTACCCGGGGCGGGAAGGCTGTACGTGTCATAGCCGTGTCGACCCGCCCCTGGAAACCTACCTGATGCTGGATTCATTGCTCGTACCTACCGCAATCGTTGCCCTGGCCGAAATCGGCGACAAGACGCAACTGCTCGCACTCATTCTCGCTGCCCGCTTTCGCAAGCCCTGGCCCATCATTGCCGGCATCGTCGCCGCGACCCTGGCCAACCATGCGGCTGCCGGTGCAGTGGGAGCCTGGTTCGGAAGTTTCTTCTCCGACGCGGTGCTGCACTGGATTCTCGCGGCAAGCTTCTGCGCCACGGCGCTGTGGACCCTGGTGCCGGACAAACTCGACGATGACGAAGCCAGCACCACGCGCAAGTTCGGGCCGTTCCTGACCACGCTGATTGCATTCTTCCTCGCGGAAATCGGTGATAAGACCCAGATCGCCACGGTGATGCTGGCGGCCCAGTATCCGGAGTTGTGGCTGGTGATTATCGGGACCACCCTAGGCATGCTGATTGCCAACGTACCGGTGGTGCTGGCGGGGAATTTTGCGGCGGAGAAGCTGCCGTTGACCTTGATTCGGCGCTTGGCGGCTACGGCGTTTTTTGTGCTGGCGATTGTCGCGGTGTACAAGGCCATGCAGAGCAGTGGCTGGATCTAAGGAACCAGGGCTGTAAACCCAATCCAATGTGGGAGGCGCGGTGCGACGATTCGACTTGCCCCCGATAGCGGTGGGTCAGCTGATGAATACTTGGCTGAGAGGCCGCCATCGGGGGCAAGCCCCCTCCCACATTTTGATCTCGATCAGGCCTTAGGATTTTTTGGCCTGTTGGTACAGCGGCATGACCTTCGGAATCGCCGCCTGCAACGAGGCAATGCGGCTATCAGACGCCGGGTGAGTGCTCATGAACTCCGGCGGCGCGCCTTCCGAGGCCTTGGCCATCTTGTTCCACAGCGTGATGGCCGCGTTCGGGTTGTAACCGGCGCGGGCGGCCAGTTCGAGGCCGATCAGGTCGGCTTCGTTTTCATTGCTGCGGCTGTTGGGCAAGGTCATGCCATAGTTGGCCACGGTATCGGCCAGCGCCAGGCTGTCCTGGCCGAGCCCGAATATTGCACCGGCGCCCTGTTTGGCCATCTCGATGCCGTAAGCCTTGGACATGGCTTCGCGGCCGTGTTCGCGCAAGGCGTGGGCGATTTCATGGCCCATCACGGCGGCGAGTTCATCATCGGTGAGCTTGAGATTATCGATCAATGCGCTGTACACCAGGATCTTGCCACCCGGCCCGCAGTTGGCGTTCATCTCGTCGCTCTTGATCAGGTTCACTTCCCACTTCCATTGCGCCGCATCCGGGCGGAAGGTCGGTGCCTGGGCAATCAGGCGATTGGCAATGGCCTGCACACGCTTGGCGTTGGCGCTGGTCTTGTCCAGAGTCCCTTTGCCACTGGCCTCACCCAGGGTCTGCTGGTAGGACTGGGCGTACATCTGGTCGACTTCCTGGCTCGACAGCATGCTGAACATGTACTGCTTGCGCTCAACCCCCACCGCGCCGCCGCTGGTAGTGTTGACCGACTGACACCCGGCCAGCAGCATCGCTGCAACCAACCCACTTACCGCCAATGACTTCTTCATGAACACGCTCCCTGGAAACATGGCGCGTATCGTAGGCGGACATTTGTATCCGCGCCAGATACATCAGACGTTTAACGGGTGTATTTCGGATCGATCCCACGTGCCGGCCGATAAGCTCAGGCTCAAGCCGGGGTCAGGCACTCCGGCCCGTTGAGCTTGGGATCGTTGACCATATTGGCCAGCACCCGCTCGCGCAACGCGGCGGGCTCAGCGGCCAGCAGACTTTGCAGCACATGCAGCGGCGTCTCGGGGTCCAGCCAGGCAGCCTGCCCCGCCTCGTCCAGGATCAACGGTCGGCGCTGGGCCTGCGCCGCTTGAGTGATGACCGCCGTGCTCAACCACACCTGCTCCTGCACCGGGTACGCTTCCCAGATCGCCGCAAAAAACAGCGTGGAGCCTTCCCCCGGTGTCAGCCAGTATGGGCGCTTGCGCTGGGTGCCGCGCCATTCGTAAAACCCGTTGGCGGGCAGCAGGCAGCGGCGCTGGCGGAACGCTTCGCGAAACATCGGCTGTTCGGCCACGGTTTCGGCGCGGGCGTGGGCGGGTGTGCGGGAGAGGTCGGTGAGCCACGGCGGTGTGAGCCCCCAGCGCGCACGCGCCAGGCTGAGCTGGCCATCGATGGCACGCTGGATCAGCACCGAATCATTGGGGGAGATATTCCACTGGGCCTGCTGGTCGGCCGGGAAACCCGGCAAGGCAGCAAAGGCGGGGTTCCAGCGAAACAGGGCATAACGTCCACACATGGGGCAACACGACTCTTGGGGTAAACCGACCGACAGCCTAACAGACCAATACGTCGGGCAAGCTGTCGGCGTCATCAAAGGGTAAGGGCTGCGCGTCGTTATAGGCGGTTATGAGCTCGCGTGCGCAAGCGGCTTGATCATTATCGACCTCCAGTCCCAGCAAGCCGAAGATCGGCAGCTCACCCGTCCCACCGAGCAAATGGCGACCCACCAGGTGCGCCTCGATGCCTTCGCTGGCAAGCATCTGTTGCAGCAGCTCGCCTTCCATGAGGTTTTCCGGTTCGTAGATTCGCTGCATGGATATACCTGTCAGTCATTCTCGCTGCGGGTTTCGAGCATCCACTCTTCACCATGGACCTGCAGGTCGAAGGTGATCGGTCGGCAACACACCTGGCAGTCCTCGATATAAACCTGATCACCGCCGGACAAATCCACCGTCGTTTCGACCGTTTCCCCACAATAAGGACAATCGTACAGCGCAGTTTCCAGCATCGCAGTCTCCCAGGTGACTTGTGCGTATAATCGCCGGTCTATTCACAGGGCTATTGCCGGCTGAGCCCGTTTACTCACGCCGCCCCTGGTATTTCCTTTACTTACCCTAGCCGTTTCTAACAAGAGAGCATGATGGGCGAATTCGATACCATCCGACCTTACAACGACAGCGAAGTCCCCGCAGTACTGGACCGGCTGTTCAGTGACAAGGCCTTTCTGGACATCCTGACTCACTTTCGCTTCCCGCGCTTTGCCGGCGCGCTGGGCTGGCTGCTCAAGCCGATGATCGCGCGCAAACTGCGCCGTGAGTTCGCCGGCGTCACCACCGTGGCGACGCTGCAGGATAAAGTCGAGTATTACGTCGACCATACCATCGACCGCGCGACCGACGGCGTGACCTACACCGGCGTCGAGCAATTGAAGTCCGGCACCGCCTACCTGTTCCTGGCCAACCACCGTGACATCGTGATGGACCCGGCCTTCGTCAACTACGCCGTCTACCATGCCGGCCTGCCGACGCCGCGCATCGCCATCGGCGACAACCTGCTGCAGAAACCGTTTGTCAGCGACCTGATGCGCTTGAACAAGAGCTTCATCGTGCACCGCTCGATCACCGGGCGAAAGGAAAAGATGGCGGCCTACCAGTTGCTGTCGGCCTACATCAACCATTCGATCCGCAACGACTGCCAGTCGATCTGGATCGCCCAGGCGGAAGGCCGGGCCAAGGATGGGGATGATCGCACCGAATCGGCGATCCTCAAGATGTTCCACGTCAGCCGTAAGGACGAGCCGTTCGCCGAAGTCATCCAGTCGTTGAACCTGACGCCGGTGTCGATCAGCTATGAATATGATCCGTGCGACGCCGCCAAGGCCCGCGAGTTGTATATCCGCGCCACCACCGGCACCTACAGCAAGGCGCCGGGCGAGGATGACGTGAGCATTGCGCTGGGCATCACCGGCTACAAAGGCCGGGTGCACGTGAATTTCGCGCCACCGATTACCGAGCGCTTCGAGGACACCAAGTTGCTGGCGGTCGAAATGGACCGGCAGATTCTGGGCGGTTATCGGCTGTTCCCGGTGCACTACCTGGCTTACGCCCAATGGAGCGATGCCGACCCGCAACTGGACGTGCCCAAGGCCGAAGACGTATTCCCGGCCGATGAGCTGGCCAAGGCGAAGGCCGAGTGGGAACGGCGCTTGAATGAATGCCCGTCCGAGCATCGTCCGTACCTGGTGACGCAATATGCGACGCCGGTGCGTAATCAATACCGGGTCAAAGCCGGGATCCCTCTGTAGACTTCGATCAAAATGTGGGAGGGGGCAAGTCGAATCGTCGCACCGCCCCTACCACATTTGAATCCCAAGTGTTCCTAGAAGTGGGTACTGAGCCAGGAAATGGCCAGCGCCCACCCCAGCATAGAGAACCCTACACGGTAAGCCTGGCGATGCGCCCGTTCGGTGCGCGTGTCCAGAAACAACATCGGCTGGTCAATGGCGCGTTCTTCACTTTGCGCGGTGAGTTCGGCCATCGCCCGTTGCGCCCGCAGGCGAGTGATGAACAGCAGTATGGCGCCGCAGCAGGCAACCATCAGGGCAACAGCATTGATCAGCAGCGCCATCGCAAAACCTCGGCGAAACAGTATTCGGGTATCGGTCCAGATACGAACCTGAACGATAGTGGCTCCCTGCGCCTTTAATGCTCCCTCCCCGTTGACGGTTTAATGTATCCAGTAATTTACAGCGTCACCTGAACGTCACCTTAACAGGCCACTCTGTTGCCCTTCGACGCTTGAGGAGCTTGTCATGCTGCACGCGCAAAACCAGGACCGGCTGTATCTGATCGCCCCGAGCGATGAACAGGAAGCCCTGATCGGCGGCCTTGCCTTCAATGTCCAGGACCGCCATTGGCTGGTGTATTGCGCCCTCGCCGGGCACCCGCATGCCGACTTGCCGGAGCTGGACTTACTCACGGGCGTGAGCATGCTGGATTTCTACGTCGATACCGCCGCCTGAAAGCGACAGGCATAAAAAAACCGGGCTCAGCGATGAGCCCGGTTTTGCGTGAACAGCTTATTGCGAACTGAGCAACTGGCCGATGCTTGGGTCCTTGAACAGTCGGGTCAAGGCATCGCTGAGCACGTCGCTGACCAGCTTGGTGTTGGTTTCCTGGTTCGGCGACATGCCGAAGCGCTGGTTGAGGGACGCGGCATAGCGGCCGCTGTAGCGACGGGTACCGGCGCTGACGTCGGACTTGAAGGTAGCGCCGATGGACGCTTCGGTCACATACAGGCCTTCCTTGGGCGACTGGTATTTCAGTTCGGCCAGGGTAACGGTCAGTTGCGGCGCGCCGGGCGAATTGGTCGGGGTAAAGCCCAGCAAGCGCACAGCGGCTTCAGCCTGGGCCTGCAGCTTGGGCAGCACGTCCTGGCCGGTCACCGAAATCAGCGCGGTCTCCGGGTACAGGCCGCCACGGGAACCGAGGGTCGGTGACGGGCGACCGTCCACTACACGCACCGATACAGGCTGGCCGTGACCGACCGGCGCCAACTGCGCCGTGACTTTAGGTTGCGGGCTGAGTTGTTGCGGGCTATTGGCGCAGCCAACCAAAGCCAAACTGGTCACAGTGATCAAACCGAACAACAGGCGTTGCAACATACTCATTTCTCCAGGACTAGGCGCACACAGGCCGCCAGTATAACGGTGCACGCGCATCACCCACCAGCGATCCTGAACCGCAGCTGAAGACATCGGCAAATTACAATTTCCCATCAAAACGTCATTCCCCTGTCATGCCAGACTGACAACCTTCAAGCATGTAACGCAACCGGTACACAGCCATGCGCCTTCTCAAGTCACTGTTCCTGTCACACAGCCGCCACCGCCACTTTGCGCTGCTCGATGCCCACGGTCATTGCCTGGCGTTCAAGCAATGCAGCCTGCCGCCCGTCGGTGAAGGCTGGGTCGAAGTCGCGGAGACGCATCTGGGCTGGATGCACCGCCCGCTGCCGGCCAGTGCCAGGGTCAGCCCTCAGTTTGTACGCGCACAATCGCACCAAGCGTTGGCCTCCTGACCGGCGCACTAATAAAAGTCATAAAACACGCCCATTTCCCTGGCGTTCTTCGCTACA
Source organism: Pseudomonas sp. 24 E 13 (assembly GCF_900004715.1). Lineage (NCBI taxonomy): Bacteria > Pseudomonadati > Pseudomonadota > Gammaproteobacteria > Pseudomonadales > Pseudomonadaceae > Pseudomonas > Pseudomonas sp. 24 E 13. The sequence continues at coordinate 36,477 of NZ_CVTO01000126.1, read as the reverse complement.
ATCTCCCCCCGATTATAAGGACGTCTCCTGATCGGGCCCCGCAGCATCGTTATTGCCTCGGCATTAACCTCCAAATCGCCCACAGAGAGCCGCCCACACAGATCGAGTGAAGCTGGCGTGCTTGCTGTTTCCTGTGCAAACCACCCGTCTTTATCGAATCTGCCAGAGCTGCCATTGCGCTCGGCCACTTGAGTTGTTTGCCCGTTTTGCGGGCCAGGTGCCAGGCTGGGGCAGCCCTTTTTTGAGGTTCACGTCTTCAAAAGAGCGTGAAAAAAACGGGTTTTCACAACTTCACAAGAGTGTGGCGAGCAAATGAATAGTTTGGCGTTTGTACAAGCACCATCAGCGTCTGAAACAGCCCAACACAGGACCGAGCGTTCCTCAATAACCGGAGCTTGAGCCTGTCCGCTACGGATTGGTTGCACGAATCGCACGCTTTGACCATAAGTCGAATTGCCACAGGCGCCCATGAATGCGTTCATAGACAGATTAGCCGGGCAGGAAGCGTGCGCTGAAGTTGCAAAGAATTGCGAAACGGACATGGCGATCCTGGCCATGGGTAACCTGGGGCAACACGTGAACCGCCCCGTCACTCCTGGCAGCCATGCCGTCAATTTGGTGCTGCAGATTTTGGAGACGCGTTAAATGGCGCATAACGAAGCAGTCGACGTAGTTCTGGTAGGGGCCGGCATCATGAGTGCCACCCTGGCCGTACTGCTCAAGGAGCTCGACCCCGGCCTCAAGCTGGAAGTCGTTGAGCTGATGGACTCGGGTGCCGCGGAGAGTTCCAACCCGTGGAACAACGCCGGTACCGGCCATGCCGGGCTCTGTGAGCTGAACTACACGCCGCAGGCCGCCGATGGTTCCATCGACATCAAGAAAGCCGTGCACATCAACACCCAGTTCGAGGTGTCAAAACAGTTCTGGGCGTACCTGGCCAAAAAGGGCACCTTTGGTTCGTGCAAGTCCTTTATCAGCCCGGTCCCGCACTTGAGTTTCGTGCAGGGCGAAAACGGCGTTGCCTTCCTCAAGAAGCGTTTTGAAACCCTCGTCCAGCATCATGCGTTTTCGGACATGCACTACACCGAAGACCGCAGCGAGATGGCCGAGTGGATGCCGCTGATGATGCCGGGCCGCCCGCTCGACGAAAAAATCGCCGCCACCCGCGTGATCAATGGCACTGACGTCAACTTTGGCGCCCTGACCAACCAACTGCTCAACCACCTGACCAGTTCGCCGGACGCTCAGGTCAAGTACTGCAAGCGCGTCACCGACCTCAAGCGCAATGGTGCGAGCTGGACCGTCAGCATCAAGGACGTCAACAGCGGCAACAGCCGCGAAGTGGATGCCCGCTTCGTGTTCCTCGGCGCCGGTGGCGCGGCCCTGCCGCTGCTGCAGGCTTCGGGCATCGAAGAAAGCAAAGGCTTCGGCGGTTTCCCGGTCAGCGGCCAGTGGCTGCGCTGCGATAACCCGGAAGTGGTCAAGCAGCACCAGGCCAAGGTCTATAGCCAGGCGGCCGTGGGTTCGCCACCGATGTCCGTGCCGCACCTGGACACCCGCGTGGTGGATGGCCAGAAGTCGCTGTTGTTCGGCCCCTACGCGGGGTTCACCACCAAGTTCCTCAAGCACGGCTCGTTCCTGGACCTGCCGATGTCGATCCGCGCCGGCAACATCGGCCCGATGCTGGCAGTGGCTCGCGACAACATGGACCTGACCAAGTACCTGGTCAGCGAAGTGCGCCAGTCCATGGAGCAGCGCCTGGAATCCCTGCGCCGCTTCTACCCCGAAGCGAAAGCCGAAGACTGGCGCCTGGAAGTGGCCGGCCAACGCGTGCAGATCATCAAGAAGGACCCGAAGAAAGGCGGCGTGCTGCAATTCGGCACCGAGCTGGTTGCCGCCGCGGATGGTTCGCTGGCGGCACTGCTGGGCGCCTCGCCGGGCGCTTCAGTGACGGTGTCGATCATGCTGGATTTGATCGAGCGCTGCTTCCCGGAGAAAGCCAACGGTGAATGGGCGACCAAGCTGCACGAGATCTTCCCGGCACGCGAAAACGTGCTGGAGACGGATGCCGAGCTGTATCGCACGATCAATACGCAGAACAACATCAGCCTTGAGCTGGTGGAGCCTGTAGGAGCGAGCTCGCTCGCGAAAAACGTCAACGATAACGCAGCGCAAGTGGATTAACGCGGCGCTCTCAGGTTCTTCGCGAGCAAGCTCGCGCCTACCGTTAAAAGCGAAACGCCCCGGACTCTTATGAGGCCGGGGCGTTTTTTATTGCTTCGGCTAATCAGCCGCGAGCGTTGTCGATCAGCGCGATGTACTCGGCGGCGTGGCGCTGGTCCTTGATCAGGTCGACAAAGGTCTGGCCATGCTCGTCCTTGCCGTCCAGGTCCAGGCCAGCTTCCTTGAAGAACCCCAGGAAGCGCTCGAAGTCGTCGATACGTAGGCCGCGATAGGCCTTGATCAGTTTGTGCAGGGACGGAGAAGTCGCATCGACCGGTTCGAAGTTCAGGAACAACTTGATCTGGTCGTCGCCGATCTCGTCACCGATCACCTGTATTTTATCTTTACGCATTACCGACTCCAGCCTGCAGACATTGACACGGGGTTTGAAGTCTACCTGTGGTGCACAGGCTTCGAAAGCGTTGAAAAGCCCCCTCCCACATTTGGATTTTGGTCAGTTCAATCGAACTGCGCGAGCATCCAGCGTTGGTAGTCGGCCACACCGGCATCGCCTTCGCGCGGTGCCCAGGTGGCCAGCTCACCCTCACCCACCGGCCGATAAGGCCCGGCCTTGCATTCGAACATCACCGTATCGGGTTCCAGCACCGCCAGGCCATGGAATACGCCGGGCGGCAGGTCGACGCCCGCGCACTCGCCGCCCGCCTGCATGACGCGCTTGGCGAGGACTTCACCGGTTTCGCTGAATATCAGCAAACCCAAGCGGCCCTTGAGCACCAGCAAGGTTTCCGCCTTGTCCGCGCTCAGGTGCCGATGAGGCGGCACATAGGTACTCGGTTGCAGGGCCACGGCGAGGCGATGACAGGGTTCTTCCATCTGGTGGAAGTTGTGATGGTGCCGGCCACGGGGGCTGTCGCCCGCTTTCTCGGCCAACTCTGCAAATAAGGTCTGATCAAGAAAACGGGCCATCGATTACATTCCTTTAACGGCGTAGATGCCATTGGCGTTACGCCAGTAGCCCTTATAGTCCATGCCATAACCGAAGATATAGCGGTCGATGCACGGCAGCCCGACGAAATCGGCTTTCAGCTCGGGGCGCGCCTTGCGATCGTGGTCTTTGTCGATCAGCACGGCGGTGTGCACTTTACGCGCGCCGGCATGTTTGCAGAAGTCGATGATCGCGCCCAGGGTATGCCCTTCGTCGAGGATGTCGTCGATGATCAGCACGTCACGGTCGATAAACGACACTTCCGGCTTGGCTTTCCAGAACAGATCGCCGCCACTGGTTTCGTTGCGATAGCGGGTGGCGTGCAGGTAAGAAGCTTCCAACGGGAATTGCAGATGGGTGAGCAATTTGCCGGCGAAGATCAGGCCACCGTTCATCACGCAGAAAACCACTGGGTTGGTGTCGGCCATTTCGCGGGTGATGTGCGCGCCAACCTTGGCAATCGCTGCTTCGACTTGCGCTTCGGTGTACAGGCAGTCAGCCTCGTGCATGATTTGACGGATATGCTCGAGATCAGCGGACATGGCGCTCTCCAGGGGGTGCTGTGGCAAGAAAAGCGGGCGAAGGTACGCTTCTACTGCGCTCCAATCAAGCCTTTATGGACTAACGTACTTGATGTCTATAGGACAACACCCTCGGATAGATTAATCTAGGCCGGTTTTTTTGCCCGCCGCCGGAGCCTTTCCCATGCCCACTCGCGAGATCCGCCACCCGCTGATCCGACACAAACTCGGCCTTATGCGCCGCGCCGACATCAGCACGAAGAACTTCCGTGAGCTTGCTCAGGAAGTCGGAGCGCTGCTCACTTACGAAGCCACCAAGGATTTGCCCCTGGAGACCTACGAGATCCCCGGTTGGGCCGGTCCCGTACAAGTGGAGAAAATCGCCGGTAAGAAAATCACCGTGGTCCCGATCCTGCGCGCCGGTATCGGCATGCTCGAAGGCGTGCTCAGCCTGATCCCGGGCGCCAAGGTCAGCGCCGTGGGCGTGGCCCGCAATGAAGAAACCTTGCAGGCCCACACCTACCTGGAAAAACTCGTCCCGGAAATCAACGAGCGCCTGGCCATGATCATCGACCCGATGCTCGCCACCGGCAGTTCCATGGTCGCCACCATCGACCTGCTGAAAAAAGCCGGTTGCCGCGACATTCGCGCCATGGTGCTGGTGGCCGCCCCCGAAGGCATCGCCGCCGTCGAGAAAGCGCACCCTGACGTGCAGATCTACACCGCCTCCATCGACGAACGCCTGAATGAACACGGCTACATCATCCCGGGCCTGGGCGATGCCGGTGACAAGATCTTCGGCACCAAGCAGAAGGACGCGTGACCATGCAGGATGAATTCAACGACCCGCTTTGGCGCCAGATCCTGTCTGGCGCACAGATGCTCTTCGTAGCATTTGGCGCGCTGGTGTTGATGCCGCTGATCACAGGTCTTGATCCAAACGTCGCACTGTTCACCGCAGGCCTGGGCACGTTGTTGTTCCAGGTGGTGACGGGACGGCAGGTGCCGGTGTTCCTGGCATCGAGCTTTGCGTTCATCACCCCGATCATTCTTGCCAAGGGCCAGTTCGGCCTGGCGGCGACCATGGGCGGGGTGATGGCGGCGGGTTTCGTCTATACCTTCCTGGGCCTTGCCGTGAAGGTCAAAGGCACCGGTTTCATCGACCGACTGCTGCCGCCGGTCGTCATCGGCCCGGTGATCATTTCCATCGGCCTGGCCATGGCGCCGATTGCCGCCAATATGGCCATGGGCAAGTCCGGCGACGGCGCCGAGTTGATCCACTACCAGACGGCCATGCTGATCTCGATGCCAGCCCTGCTGACCACCTTGATCGTGGCCGTGTTCGGCAAGGGCATTTTCCGCCTGGTGCCGATCATCTCCGGCGTGCTGGTGGGTTTTGCCATGTCGTTCTACTTCGGCGTGGTCGACACGGCGAAGATCGCCGCCGCACCGTGGTTCGCCCTGCCCCACTTCACCGCGCCGGAGTTCAACTGGCAGGCGATCCTGTTTATCGTGCCGGTGGCCCTGGCCCCTGCGATCGAACATATCGGTGGCGTGATTGCGGTAGGCAGCGTGACCGGTCGCGACTACCTGAAGAAGCCCGGCCTGCATCGCACCTTGCTGGGTGACGGGATTGCCACCACGGCCGCCGGCCTGTTTGGCGGCCCGCCCAATACCACCTACGCCGAAGTGACGGGCGCGGTGATGCTGACCAAGAACTACAACCCGAAAATCATGACCTGGGCCGCGGTGTTCGCGATCAGCCTGGCGTTCATCGGCAAGTTCGGCGCGCTGCTGCAAAGCATTCCGGTGCCGGTGATGGGCGGGATTCTGTGCCTGCTGTTCGGCTCGATTGCGGCGGTGGGGATGAATACGCTGATCCGCCACAGGATCGACCTGGGTGAAGCGCGCAATCTGGTGATTGTGTCGGTGACCCTGGTGTTCGGGATTGGTGGTGTGCTGGTAGGCACCGGCACCGGCCCGGACGATTTCGGCCTCAAGGGCATCGCCCTATGTGCGGTGGTGGCGATTGGTTTGAACCTGCTGCTGCCGGGCAATGATGGCTGGAAGAACAAGAAGCCTGACGAACCGCTGCTCTAACTAAATGCGGGAGGGGGCTTGCCCCCGATGGCAGTGTGTCAGTCAATACATCTATTGACTGACACACTGCCATCGGGGCCTAGGTATCTACACAACTCTGTAACGCTCAACCGTAACCACGATGCGCAGCGAGTCGCTCTTGATCTTGATCTGCTTTTGATCTTGATCTCAGGCGCCCCGTTA
>NZ_CVTO01000126.1:0-30404 GCF_900004715.1 Pseudomonas sp. 24 E 13 | reverse complement strand
GGCGGAACCCTAAGTGGCCGTTACCGCAGAAACGGATATGTACTCGATCTGATCCAACATCCTGGTCGGCACAGAGGCCGCCATCGGGGGCAAGCCCCCTCCCACATTTTTATCTCCAGTGTGGCTTAGAGCTCGCCCAGGCCATCAATCAGCGCCTGGTTCTGCTCCGGCGTTCCGATGCTGATCCGCAGGAACTGGGCAATCCGTTCCTGCTTGAAGTGCCGCACGATCACACCCTGCTCACGCAACCTGGCCGCCAGGCCGGCAGCGTCGTGTCGCGGGTGACGAGCGAAGATGAAGTTGGCCGCTGACGGCAGCACTTCGAAGCCTTTATCTTCCAGTTGTGCGACCACCTTGTTGCGGCTGTCGATCACCCATTGGCACGTCTTCTCGAAGTACTCACGGTCCTCGAACGCCGCCGCCGCGCCTGCAATCGCCAGCCGATCCAGCGGATAGGAGTTGAAGCTGTTCTTGACCCGCTCAAGCGCCTCGATGAGGTCCGGGTGGCCCACGGCCAGGCCCACCCGCAAACCGGCCAGTGAGCGCGATTTGGACAGGGTCTGGGTCACCAGCAAGTTGGGGTAGCGATCCACCAGGCTGATGGCCGTCTCGCCGCCGAAGTCGATATAGGCTTCATCGACCACCACCACCGAGTCCGGGCTGGCCTTGAGGATCTGCTCCACGGCGTCCAGCGCCAGCACGCAGCCGGTCGGCGCGTTCGGGTTGGGGAAAATGATCCCGCCGTTGGGCCGCGCATAGTCGGCCACGCGAATCTGGAACTGCTCGTCCAATGGCACCGCGTCGAAGGTGATGCCATACAGGCCGCAATACACTGGATAGAAGCTGTAGCTGATATCCGGGAACAGCAGCGGCAGGTCGTGCTGGAACAAGCCGTGAAAGATGTGCGCCAGGACTTCGTCGGAACCGTTGCCGAGGAAGACCTTGCCCGCATCGATCCCGTAATGGCTGGCTACGGCCTGCTTGAGCAGGTCGCTGTTGGGGTCCGGGTACAGACGCAAGTTGTCGTTCAACTCGGCCTGCATCGCCGCCAGCGCCTTGGGCGATGGGCCGTAGGGGTTTTCGTTGGTGTTGAGCTTGACCAGTTTGGTCAGCTTCGGCTGTTCACCCGGCACGTAAGGCACCAGATCCTTGACGAAAGGGCTCCAGAATTTACTCATGCCTTATTTCCCCTCTTCAAGAATGCGGTATTCAGCACTGCGCGCGTGGGCGCTCAGCGACTCGCCACGGGCCAGCACCGACGCGGTCTTGCCCAGTTCGGACGCGCCCTGGGGCGAACAGAAGATGATCGACGAGCGCTTCTGGAAGTCATACACCCCCAGCGGCGACGAAAAACGTGCGGTGCCGGAGGTCGGCAGTACGTGGTTCGGGCCTGCGCAGTAGTCGCCCAGGGCTTCACTGGTGTGGCGCCCCATGAAGATCGCGCCGGCGTGACGAATCAACGGCAGCCAGGCCTGTGGGTCCGCGACGGACAGCTCAAGGTGCTCCGGCGCGATACGGTTGGCCACTTCGATGGCTTGCTCCATGTCGCTCACCAGAATCAGTGCGCCGCGGCCATTGATCGATTTCTCGATGATCTCGGCGCGCTCCATGGTCGGCAACAACTTGTCGATGCTGGCGGCAACCTGGTCGAGGAAGTCGGCGTCGGGGCTGACCAGGATCGCCTGGGCGTCTTCGTCGTGCTCGGCCTGGGAGAACAGGTCCATGGCGATCCAGTCCGGGTCGGTCTGGCCGTCACACACCACGAGGATTTCCGAAGGCCCGGCGATCATGTCGATACCGACCTGGCCGAATACATGGCGCTTGGCGGTGGCCACGTAGATATTGCCCGGGCCTACCACCTTGTCGACCTTCGGCACGCTTTCAGTGCCATAGGCCAGGGCAGCCACTGCCTGGGCGCCGCCGATGGTAAACACCCGGTCGACGCCGGCGATGCAGGCGGCGGCCAATACCAGTTCGTTGAGTTCGCCACGCGGGGTCGGCACCACCATGACGACCTCGGTCACCCCCGCCACTTTGGCCGGGATCGCGTTCATCAAAACCGACGACGGGTACGAGGCTTTGCCGCCCGGCACATACAGGCCGGCGCGGTCCAGCGGCGTGACCTTCTGGCCCAGCACGGTGCCATCGGCCTCGGTGTAGCTCCAGGAATCCTGCTTCTGTTTTTCGTGATAGCTGCGCACCCGCGCCGCCGCCACTTCCAGCGCTTCACGCTGGGGCGCAGTGATACGCGTCAGGGCCAGTTCCAGGCGTTCACGGGGCAGGATCAGGTCGGCCATGGACTTGACGTCCAGGCCGTCGAACTGACGGGTGAAGTCCACCAGTGCCGCATCGCCGCGCTCGCGCACGGCTTTGATGATGTCGAGCACCCGCTGGTTGACCGAGTCGTCGGACACGCTTTCCCAGCTCAGCAGATGATCCAGATGATGGGCGAAATCCGGGTCGGCAGCGTTGAGTCGGGCAATTGCAGTGGACGTGGTCATAGCGAGGGCCTCATAGGATTGGCAAAAAACTCAGGCGCCCTAAACTACCGTTCGCTCCGCTTGGGCACCTGAGAATTCTGGCTATGAGGCGGATAGACGGGCGCAGCCTTTGGGCTACGCGGGTGAGTCAACCGCGGTGTCGAGACTCCACTGCCTTGCGCAGGGTGTCGATCAACGCCTGGATACGGGCGTGCTGCATCTTCATCGATGCTTTGTTGACGATCAGGCGCGAGCTGATGTCGGCAATGAAATCCTGGGGTTCGAGACCGTTGGCGCGCAGGGTGTTGCCGGTGTCGACCACGTCGATGATCTTGTCGGCCAGGCCGATCAGCGGCGCCAGCTCCATCGAGCCGTAGAGCTTGATGATATCGACTTGGCGGCCTTGTTCGGCGTAGTAGCGTTTGGCGACGTTGACGAACTTGGTCGCCACGCGCAGGCGGCCCTTGGGTTCGACATCGCCGACACGGCCGGCGGTCATCAGTTTGCACAGGGCGATACGCAGGTCCAATGGCTCGTAGAGACCCTGGCCACCGTATTCCATCAGCACATCCTTGCCGGCGACACCCAGGTCGGCGGCGCCATGTTCAACATAGGTCGGCACGTCGGTAGCCCGCACGATCAGCAGGCGCACGTCGTCCTGGGTCGTGGGGATGATCAGCTTGCGGCTCTTGTCCGGATTCTCGGTCGGCACGATGCCCGCTTCAGCCAGAAGCGGCAACGTGTCGTCAAGGATGCGGCCCTTGGACAGTGCGATGGTCAACATGGGAAATGTCAGTCCTTCATCAGGCTATTGCTGTCCGGTCGCAAACGGCGCCAGACACAGATCGAGGCCGTTACAGCCTCGATTTGAAACAAACCAGTGTGTGTGTAGGAGCGAGCTTGCTCGCGAAGAACTCATGGACACCGCGTTCATTCTGGATATACGCGTTATCGTTGACGTTTTTCGCGAGCAAGCTCGCTCCTACAATGCAGCGGGGACTAGCCCGGAACGCGGCGGATTTTAGCGCCGAGCATCTGCAGCTTTTCTTCGATGCACTCGTAGCCACGGTCTATATGGTAGATGCGGTCGATCAGGGTGTCGCCGTCAGCGCACAGAGCCGAAATCACCAGGCTGGCCGAGGCACGCAGGTCGGTGGCCATCACTGGCGCGCCCTTGAGCTTGTCGATGCCGGTAACGATGGCGGTGTTGCCCTCGACCTGGATCTTGGCGCCCATGCGGTGCAGTTCGTACACATGCATGAAGCGGTTTTCGAAGATGGTCTCGATCACGGCGCCGGTGCCTTCAGCGATCGCGTTCAAGGAAATGAACTGCGCCTGCATGTCGGTCGGGAATGCCGGGTACGGGGCCGTACGCACATTGACGGCTTTTGGCCGCTTGCCGTGCATGTTCAGCTCGATCCAGTCTTCACCGGTGGTGATTTCGGCGCCGGCTTCCTTGAGTTTTTCCAGGACGGCTTCGAGGATGGTCGGATCGGTGTCCTTGACCTTCACGCGACCACCGGTCACGGCAGCGGCAACCAGGTACGTGCCGGTCTCGATGCGGTCAGGCATGACTTTGTAGGTGGCGGTGTGCAGACGCTTTACACCATCAATAGTGATGGTGTCGGTGCCGGCGCCGGAAACCTTCGCGCCCATGGCGTTGAGGAAGTTGGCCAGGTCGACCACCTCCGGCTCGCGCGCGGCGTTTTGCAGGACGCTGCGGCCGTTGGCCAGGGCAGCGGCCATCATGATGTTCTCGGTACCGGTCACGCTGACGGTATCAAAGAAGAAATTCGCGCCACGCAGGCCGCCTTCCGGCGCCTTGGCCTTGATGTAGCCGCCTTCGACGTCGATGACCGCGCCCATGGCTTCCAGGCCACGGATGTGCAGGTCGACCGGACGCGAGCCAATGGCGCAACCGCCAGGCAGGGCCACTTCGGCTTCACCGAAACGCGCGACCATCGGGCCGAGTACCAGAATCGACGCACGCATGGTTTTCACCAGTTCGTACGGTGCGATCAGGGTCTTGATGGTGCGAGGGTCGATTTCGACGGACAATTTCTCGTCGATCACAGGCTCGATACCCATGCGACCGAACAGCTCGATCATGGTGGTGATGTCGTGCAGGTGCGGCAGGTTGGCCACAGTCACAGGGCCGTCGCACAGCAGGGTCGCCGCCAGGATCGGCAAGGCGGAGTTTTTCGCACCGGAAATGCGGATTTCGCCATCAAGGCGGGCACCACCGGTAATAATCAATTTATCCATAAGAATCTCGACGCCTTGGGGGCTCAGGTGCGCTCGGCCCAGGCCGCGCGGCTGAAAAATTTCATAGTGACCGCATGGATGCTGCCATCGGTGATCCATGGGTTCAAATGGGCATAGATCTGCTGCTGACGCTTGACCGGGCTCAATGCCGCCAGTTCATCGCTAATCACGTTCAGCTGGAAATTGCAGCCTTCGCCTTCAACTTCTACAGTCGTTTCCGGCAGCTTTCCTTCAAGGAAGCTCTTAACTTCTAGGGCCTGCATGCTCAACCTCTATCGGCGCCCAGTGCGCACGGGTCGCACATCATACAAAAAAGCCCCGCGCCTGCGAACCCCGCATAGCAGGACTCTGACGGGGGGCTTTTTTGATAAATGTGTATTAAGGGTGTGCCAACAGCTCGGTCAGGCCGGAAACCTCGGCAATCTCGCGCATGTCTTCAGGCAATGCACGGATGCTGAGTGGCTTTTTTGCCGCCTCGGCATCACGCATAAAGCACAGCAGCAGCGACAGACCGACGCTGCTGGACTTGGTCACCGCCGAGCAATCGACCACCAGCGCAGACGCGCTGCTGGCCTTGATCAGAGCCTGGCCCTGCTTGCGCAGGTCAGGCCCGGTGCGGTAATCGAGCACGCCGCTGAGCAACAGCTCGCCGGCGTCGCCGATACGAACAGCCGACTCGGTCATTGCGCTGGCTTCCCGGCTTCCTTATCGGAAGTTTCCTTGGCCTTGGCCACTTCACCGGCCCAACCATCGATGGTCTTGTCCAGGTCGTTGCCATTGCGCTGCATCGCGTCGGCGAACTGATCACGGAACAGCTTGCCGATATTGATGCCGTTGATGATCACGTTGCGCAGCTTCCACTCGCCCTTGACCTTCTCCAGGGTGTACTGCACAGGGTACACGGCACCATTGTTGCCCTTGACGCTCATGTTGACGCTGGTGCGGTCACCCGACTCATCCCCGGCCGGAGCCACGGTAATGCCCTGGTTGTTGTATTCAAGCAAGGCGTTGCCGTAGAACTGGAACAGCCCGCGCTTGAAGTTTTCCTGGAAACGCTGCATCTGCGCAGGCGTGGCCTTGCGCGAATACTTGACGGTCATGATGCTGCGGGAGATGCCTTCGGCATCGACCACCGGACCGACAATGCTGTTGAGCGCGTTGTAGAACAGGCTAGGGTCCTGTTTGTACTTTTCCTTGTTGGCCGACAGGTCAGCCAGCATTTTATTGGTGGTGTCCTGCACCAGTTCGTGGGCGGAACCGGCTGCGTTGGCCATCAACGGCAGCGCTGCAAGCAGCACCAGAAGGCCGCGTCGCAAGGTAGAGATCATGAACAGATTCCTCATTTGGCGTCTTTATTGACCGTGTTGAGCAGGAATTTACCGATCAAGTCTTCAAGTACCAACGACGACTGTGTGTCGTGGATTGTCGAACCATCCTTGAGCAGGGCTGTTTCCCCGCCAACGCTGAGACCGATGTACTTCTCGCCCAGCAGACCCGCAGTGAGGATGGATGCGGTGGAGTCCGTCGGCAGATTGTCCACCTTCTTGTCCACTTGCATCGTCACTCGCCCGGTGAAGCTGTCGCGATCCAGATCGATTGCCGTGACCTTGCCGACGGTTACGCCAGCCATGGTCACTTTAGCTCTGACCGTCAAACCGGCGATATTGTCGAAGTACGCGTAAAGTTTATAAGTGTCGGCGGTGGGGCTGGCCGACAGGCCACTGACCCGCAGGGCCAGCAACAGTAAAGCCAGGATGCCAGCCAGCAAGAAAAGGCCGACACCGATTTCCACAGTGCGGTTTTGCATCAGAAATCTCCAAACATCAAGGCAGTCAAAATGAAGTCAAGGCCCAGTACCGCCAGCGAGGCGTACACAACGGTCTTGGTGGTGGCGCGACTGATCCCTTCTGAAGTGGGTTCACAGTCATAGCCTTGGAATACGGCGATCCAGGTCACTACAAAGGCGAAGACGATGCTCTTTATGATGCCGTTGAACACGTCGCCCGTGAAGGTCACGCTGTTTTGCATGTTGGCCCAGTAGGAACCGTCATAGACGCCCAACCAGTCCACGGCCACCCACGAACCGCCCCAGATTCCGACCACGCTGAAGATCATCGCCAGCAACGGCAGGGAAATGAAGCCGGCCCACAGGCGCGGGGCAACAATGTACTTGAGCGGGTCCACGCCGATCATTTCCAGGCTGGACAGCTGCTCGGTGGACTTCATGTTGCCGATTTCGGCGGTCAGCGCCGAACCGGCACGCCCGGCGAACAACAACGCGGTGACCACCGGCCCCAGTTCACGCAACAGCGTCAGGGCGACCATCTGCCCTACCGCCTGCTCGGAACCGTAGCTGGACAGAATGTTGAAGCCTTGCAGCGCCAGCACCATGCCGATGAACACCCCGGAGACCACGATGATCACCAGGGACATCACGCCAACCGCATGCAGTTGCTTGAGCAGCAAGCCAAAGCCGCCACCGATACCGCCGCGACCGAGCAGGGCGTGGAACAGAAAAATAGTCGAACGCCCGAGGACTTCGACGATGTCGATGCCCGAGCGACCGAAAAGGCGAACCTTCTCGATAATAGATGTTTTGCGCATCAGCGCTTCCCCAGGAGATCTGCGCGGTAGTCCGCTGCCGGAAAGTGAAAAGGCACCGGGCCATCGGGATCGCCGGTCATGAATTGACGAATGCGCGGGTTATCGGCGTTCATCAGCTCCTCCGGCGTGCCCTGCCCCAGCACCTGGCCATCCCCCACGACATAGAGGTAGTCGGCGATGCTCGCGGTTTCGGCCAGGTCGTGGGACACCACGATGCTGGTGATCCCCAATGCGTCGTTGAGCAGGCGGATCAGGCGCACCAGCACGCCCATGGCGATCGGGTCCTGGCCCACGAAAGGCTCGTCATACATGAGGATCTGCGGGTCCAGCGCGATGGCTCGCGCCAGGGCGACGCGGCGCTTCATGCCGCCGGACAATTCGTCAGGCATCAGGTCGATGGCCCCGCGAAGTCCTACCGCCTGCAGTTTGAGCAGCACAATGTCACGAATCATCTCATCGGACAGCTGGGTGTGCACCCGCAGCGGGAACGCAACGTTTTCGAACACATCGAGATCGGTAAACAGCGCGCCGCTCTGGAACAGGACCCCCATGTGCTTGCGCGCATCGAACAGATCGCTGCGCGACAGGGTCGGCAGGTTCTGGCCGTTGACCCACACTTCGCCGGCACTGGGGCGCAATTGCATGCCCATCAGGCGCAGCAAGGTGGTCTTGCCGCAACCGGAAGGCCCCATGATGCCCGTGACTTTTCCGCGAGGAATGCGAATATCGACGTTATTGAAGATGCTGCGCGTACCGCGCTTGAAGGAAAGGCCCTTCAGCTCGACCGCGTAGGCGTTATCGGCACTCATCTAATCTCCTTGGGATGCAGCCTTTCACTCAGACACCATGTATGCGACTTTCGTTTACCGCGGATGCGCAAATGTTTGCGCCATGGGTTGGGCGGACCGAACTGGCCGCGAACTATATCACTGCTGGTACAGCGCCCCCAAGGCCGGAACAGTGCTTGTTCAGATTCAGGACAGCGAAAAAAACGTAGCGGGTTGTGATATTGAGACGAATCCGGGAGACCTTCGGAATAAAGCCTGACGAACTTGCGTGAGGGAATTGATCATTACCGCTATAATCGCCGACTTTTCGTCAGGCTATACGATTTCAGACATGAGCCAATCCAGCGACCTTATTCAATCCGCACAACGCACCATCCGCCTCGAGCTGGAAGCCGTAGAAGGTTTGCTGGCCCACATCGACGCAGATTTCGTACGCGCCTGCGAGATGATTCTGGCCAGCAAAGGCCGCGTTGTCGTAGTTGGCATGGGCAAATCCGGCCACATCGGCAACAAGATCGCCGCGACGCTGGCAAGCACCGGCACCACGGCGTTCTTCGTGCACCCGGCCGAGGCCAGCCACGGCGACATGGGCATGATCACCCGGGATGACGTGATTCTGGCACTGTCCAACTCGGGCACCACCAACGAAATCGTGACCCTGCTGCCGCTGATCAAGCGCCTCGGCATCACGCTGATCAGCGTCACCGGCAACCCGGACTCGACGCTGGCCAAGGCCGCCGAAGTGAACCTGAACGTTCATGTCGCCCATGAAGCCTGCCCACTGAACCTGGCGCCCACCTCCTCCACGACCGCCGCGCTGGTCATGGGCGACGCCCTGGCGGTGGCCTTGCTGGAAGCCCGCGGATTCACGGCTGAAGATTTTGCTTTTTCCCACCCCGGCGGCGCCCTGGGCCGTCGCTTGCTGCTGAAAGTGGAAAACGTCATGCATGCGGGCGATGAATTGCCCCACGTACAACGCGGCACCCTGCTCAAGGATGCGCTGATGGAAATGACCCGCAAGGGCCTGGGCATGACCGTGATCCTGGAAGCCGACGGGCGACTGGCCGGCGTGTTCACCGACGGCGATTTGCGTCGTACCCTGGACCGCACCATCGACATCCACACCGCGACCATCGATGCCGTGATGACGCCCCACGGCAAGACCGCCCGCCCCGAGATGCTGGCGGCCGAAGCCCTGAAGATCATGGAAGACCACAAGATCGGCGCGCTGGTGGTGGTCGATGACAATGACCGCCCGATCGGCGCCCTGAACATGCACGACTTGTTGCGTGCAGGAGTGATGTAAATGACCAGCGACCTGTTGCAACGCGGTAAACACATCAAGTTGGCGATATTCGACGTCGATGGCGTGCTGACCGATGGCCGCCTGTACTTCCTCGAAGACGGCAGCGAATTCAAGACTTTCAATACACTCGACGGCCAGGGCATCAAGATGTTGATGGCCGCCGGCGTGCAAACCGCGATTATCAGTGGTCGAAAGACCCCCGTTGTGGAACGCCGCGCACAAAACCTGGGGATTGCTCACCTGTATCAGGGCCGCGAGGATAAACTGGTGGTGCTGGACGAGCTTCTTGGCCAACTCAACCTAAGCTATGAACAGGTCGCCTATCTGGGTGACGACCTGCCTGACCTGCCGGTGATCCGCCGGGTAGGCCTGGGCATGGCCGTCGCCAATGCCGCAGCGTTTGTGCGCGAACATGCCCATGGCATTACCACCGCCCGTGGCGGCGAGGGTGCCGCCCGCGAGTTCTGCGAATTGATCCTGCGTGCCCAGGGCAGTCTTGAAGCGGCCCACGCCGCCTACTTATAGAGCCTTATATGCTGAGCAAAAAGATTCGCAACTTTCTGTTATTCGGGGTCATCGCCGCGCTGTTCCTCGCGGTGGGCTACTGGAATATCAGCCCGGAGCGCTTTCTCGACAAACCTGTCGTGCAGGTTGATGAAAGCATCATCGATAACTTCGCCACCAACACCCACACCGTGCAGTTCCTGCCCGATGGCAAGGTGCAGTACGTGCTGGCCTCCGACAAGGTCGAGCGCTTGAAGGCCTCGGAAGTCAGCCTGCTGACCAATCCGGACCTGAACCTCTACCGTGGCACCGAACTGCCGTGGCATGTCACCAGCCTGCGTGGCGAGGTCAATCCGGACGGCACCCAGATCGAACTGATCGACTCGGTACGCGTCGCACGTACAGACGCGCAGAAGCGTGACACCATCATTACCAGCAGTCGCATGACGGTATTCCCACAACAGCAATATGCGCAGACCGAGCAAGACGTTAGAATCGACGGCGCTGGCGGTGTATCGACTGGCAAGGGAATGAAAGCGTATTTGAAAGAAAGCAGGATACACCTGCTATCGAACGTAAGAGGACAGTATGAGGCTCGTTAAAACCCTCCCTATTTTGCTCGGTCTGGGCGCAGCACTGGGAAGCGTGAGCGCCTGGGCTCTGCCGAACGATAGCCAGCAACCGATCCACATCTCGGCTGACGATGCGCAGCTGGATGACAAACAAGGCGTCGCAACCTACACAGGTGGCGTCATCATCACCCAGGGCTCGATGAAGATCACCGGCAACACGGTGACCCTGACGCGTACCCAGGCCGGCGATATCGATGTCGTGACCTCGGTGGGCAACCTGGCTTACTTCGAGCAGCAGCAAAAGGCGGAAGACCCAGGCCCGATGAAGGGCTACGGCAAGACCATTCAATACCATGCCCAGCAAAATCGCATCGTATTGATTGACCAGGCCAAGGTACTCAGTGCCGACGGCAACTCGACCGAAGGCGAGAAAATCGTCTACAACACCAAGACCCAGGTCGCCCAGGCCGGTCGCGCCAATGGCAACAAGCTCAGCACACCTCGCCCACGGATCGACATGGTCATCCAGCCGAAGAAGAAGGCCGAGTAATGGCAACCCTGAAAGCCCAGCATCTGGCCAAGGCCTATAAAAGCCGTCAGGTGGTACGCGATGTGAGCCTGTCGATCGACAGCGGCCAGATCGTCGGCTTGCTCGGCCCCAACGGCGCCGGCAAGACTACCTGCTTCTATATGATCGTCGGGCTGGTCCAGGCGGACCAGGGACGCGTATTGATCGACGACCTGGACGTCAGCCACCAGCCAATGCACGGCCGTGCCCGCGCAGGTATCGGCTATCTTCCCCAGGAGGCGTCGATCTTCCGCAAACTGTCGGTGGCCGACAACATCATGGCGATCCTCGAGACCCGCAAGGAACTCGACCGCGATGGCCGCCGCCAGGAGCTGGAAAGCCTGCTGCAGGAATTCCACATCAACCATATTCGCGACAACCTCGGCATGAGCCTGTCCGGGGGTGAGCGTCGTCGTGTGGAGATCGCCCGCGCCCTGGCAACCGCGCCGAAATTCATCCTGCTGGACGAACCGTTTGCCGGTGTCGACCCGATCTCGGTGGGCGATATCAAGCAGATCATCCATCACCTCAAGGCAAAGGGCATTGGTGTGTTGATCACCGACCACAACGTGCGTGAAACCCTGGATATCTGCGAAACCGCTTACATCGTCAACGATGGGCAACTGATCGCCGAAGGTGATTCCGCGACGATCCTGGCCAACGAGCTGGTGAAAGAAGTTTACCTGGGTCACGAGTTCCGCCTGTAGACACGGTGATATCGGGCCATTGGCAAGAGTGCGAGCGAGTCAATGAAAACCTCGGTTTTTTTATTGTTACCGCGCTCTAGGCAAAGGCCCTGATTTCAGGCATATAATTTGCTTATGTTTGGCGCTCACGCGCCCTGTCGTGGATGGCGCATTGCGCCGGCGAATAAGGTGTTAAGCCCCTGCCATGAAACCATCGCTAGTCCTGAGAATGGGCCAGCAGCTGACGATGACACCGCAGCTGCAACAGGCCATCCGCCTGCTCCAATTGTCGACCCTGGACCTGCAACAGGAAATCCAGGAGGCCCTGGAGTCCAATCCGATGCTCGAACGCCAGGAAGAAGGCGACGACTTCGACAACACAGACCCTTTGGCCGACAACATCGAGCAAAAGCCCAATCCCGACGTGCAGGAACCGTCCTATCAGGAAACCGCCCCTACGGTGGATAACCTCGAGGACGGCGAATGGAACGAACGCATTCCCAACGAGCTTCCCGTGGATACCGCCTGGGAAGACGTGTACCAGACCAGCGCCAGCAGCCTGCCCAGCAATGATGATGACGAATGGGACTTCACCACCCGTACGTCGGTCGGCGAGAGCCTGCAGAGTCACCTATTGTGGCAACTTAACCTGGCGCCGATGTCCGACACCGATCGTCTGATCGCCGTCACCCTGATCGATTGCATCAACAACCAGGGTTACCTGGACGAGACGCTGGAAGAAATTCTTGAGGCGTTCGACCCGGAGCTGGATATCGAGCTGGACGAGATCGAAGCCGTCCTGCACCGCATCCAGCAATTCGAGCCCGCCGGGATTGGCGCCCGTACGCTCAGCGAGTGCCTGTTGCTGCAACTGCGCCAACTGCCGGCCAAGACACCCTGGCTGGCTGAAGCCAAGCGCCTGGTCAGCGACTACATCGACCTGCTGGGCAGCCGCGACTACAGCCAGTTGATGCGTCGCATGAAACTCAAGGAAGACGAGCTGCGCCAGGTCATCGAGCTGGTGCAGAGCCTCAACCCGCGCCCGGGCTCGCAGATCGAGTCCAGCGAAGCCGAATATGTCGTCCCTGACGTGATCGTGCGCAAGGACAACGAGCGCTGGCTGGTCGAGTTGAACCAGGAGTCGGTGCCACGCCTGCGGGTCAACCCGCAATACGCCGGTTTCGTGCGCCGCGCCGATACCAGCGCCGACAACACCTTCATGCGCAACCAGCTGCAGGAAGCGCGCTGGTTCATCAAGAGCCTGCAAAGCCGCAACGAAACCCTGATGAAAGTCGCCACCCAGATCGTCGAGCACCAGCGCGGCTTCCTGGAATATGGTGACGAAGCCATGAAACCGCTGGTGCTGCATGACATCGCCGAGGCGGTCGGCATGCATGAATCGACGATTTCACGGGTGACCACGCAAAAATTCATGCATACCCCGCGGGGCATATATGAGCTGAAATACTTTTTCTCCAGCCACGTAAGCACCTCCGAAGGCGGCGAATGCTCGTCCACGGCGATCCGCGCGATCATCAAAAAACTGGTTGCCGCGGAAAATCAGAAAAAGCCGTTGAGTGACAGCAAGATCGCTGGTTTACTGGAGGCACAAGGCATTCAGGTCGCCCGTCGAACCGTCGCCAAGTACCGCGAGTCCCTCGGGATCGCGCCTTCCAGCGAGCGTAAGCGTTTGATGTGACGGGCGGGGCATAGCGTTCCAGTGGCAGGCGCTTTTCGCCTGCCGCTTTATGCACTGGCAACGAAGGAGAAGCTGTATGCAAGTCAACATCAGTGGACACCAACTGGAAGTCACCAAGCCCCTGCGTGAATACACCGAGAGCAAGCTGAACAAGCTTGCGGGGCACTTTGACAAGATCACCAACGTGCAGGTCATCATGGAGGTCGACAAGCTCAAACAGAAAATCGAGGCCACCCTGCACGTACCGAATGCCAAACTCGTCGCCAATGCGGAACATGAAGATATGTACGCGGCGATTGACTCGCTCTACGACAAGCTCGACCGCCAACTCATAAAGCATAAGGAAAAGAATCTGCACCTGATGCAAGGTACAGGTCGTTAACCCTCCCCCCATGATCCGACTTGAAACCATCCTGACCCCCGGCCGTTCCCTCGTGAACGTGCCGGGCGGCAGTAAAAAGCGCGCCCTTGAACAAATTGCTAATCTGATTGGGCGTGAAGTGCCCGAGCTGGATACGCAAGCTGTATATGAGGCATTGATTGCACGTGAAAAACTCGGCTCCACCGGTTTTGGTAACGGCATCGCCATCCCCCACTGCCGCCTAAAAGGCTGCGAAACACCGGTCAGCGCTCTGCTGCACCTGGATCACCCTATCGATTTCGACGCCATCGACGGTGCCCCGGTTGACCTGCTGTTCGTCTTGCTGGTCCCGGAAGCCGCCACCGATGCCCACCTGGAACTGCTCCGGCAGATCGCCAGCATGCTCGACCGCAAGGAAGTGCGCGATAAATTGCGCAGCGCCGGCAGTAACGAGGCGCTGTATCAGGTCGTCCTGGATGAGCAAAACGGGCAGTAATCATGCGCTTGATCATCGTCAGCGGCCGTTCCGGCTCGGGTAAGAGCACTGCGCTTAACGTTCTTGAAGACAGCGGCTTCTATTGCATCGACAACCTGCCCGCCGGCTTGCTGCCGGAATTGGCGGAGCGCGCCCTGATCCACACCGAACTGGCGCAACCGCTGGTCGCTGTGTCGATCGACGCCCGCAACCTGCCCAGCCACCTCTCACGGTTCCCCGAACTGCTTGAGGAGGTGCGCGCCAAGCATATTCATTGCGACGTGCTGTACCTGGACGCCGACGAGGAAACCCTGCTCAAGCGGTTCTCCGAAACCCGTCGACGTCACCCGCTCAGCAGCGCCAACCGTTCCCTGGCCGAAGCCATCGAGGACGAAACCAAACTGCTGGGGCCGATCATCGATCTGGCCGACCTCAAGATCAACACCACCAACCTGAACCTTTACCAACTGCGCGATGCGATCAAGTTGCGATTGCTGAACCAGCCGGAGCCTGGCACGGCGTTCCTGGTCGAGTCGTTTGGCTTCAAGCGCGGCATGCCGGTGGATGCCGACTTGGTGTTCGATGTGCGCTGCCTGCCCAATCCCTATTGGAAACCGGAGTTGCGCGATCAGTCCGGGCTTGACCAACCCGTGATCGACTACCTGGCGGCACAACCGGATGTGGAAGATATGTTTCAGGACATCTCCACCTACCTGCTCAAATGGTTGCCGCGCTTTGCTGCCAGCAACCGCGCCTATGTCACCATTGCCATCGGCTGCACCGGCGGCCACCACCGTTCCGTCTACCTGACGGAGCGACTGGGCCAGGTGCTGCAACAAACCCTCAAGAACGTCCAGGTTCGCCACCGCGACCTTAGCTGAAAGGAACACCACTGCGATGCCGGCTCGGGAAATTGAAATCATCAACAAGCTGGGCTTGCACGCCCGCGCATCAGCCAAGTTTGTCGGTGTCGCCGGGCGGTTCCCCTGCCAGATCCGCGCCGGGCGTGACCCTGAATCGATGGTCGACGGCAAGAGCATCATGGCAATGATGATGCTCGCCGCAGGCAAGGGCACTAAAATCCATCTGGAAACCGAGGGTGAACAAGAGCAGGAAGCGATGGACGCGTTAGTCAAGCTGATCAACAACTACTTCGACGAGGGCGAATAACGCCTTCCTCTTGCGGGAGCGAACTGGCTCGCTCCTGCTATCCCAACGCCGTATCCATCACCATCATCAAGCAAAACCCGATGCACAATCCCAGACTGGCGAGCTTGTCGTGACCGTTGCGGCGTGACTCAGGGATGACCTCATGGGTCACCACCAGCAGCATCGCCCCTGCAGCGAGTGCCAGGCCCAAGGGCAGCAGCACTTCGGCAAGGCTCACCAACCACGCGCATAACACGGCAAAGACGGGCTCGACCAATCCCGACGCGGCGCCAATCAGAAACGCCTTGATCCGCGACATCCCCGCCCCTGCCAATACCAGCGCAATCACCAGGCCTTCCGGTACGTCCTGCAGGGCAATGCCCATGGCGAGGCTGTCGGCATCCGCCATGCCGCCGCCGGCAGAAACACCCACGGCCATGCCTTCCGGGATGTTGTGGGCAATGATGGCGAACACAAAGAGCCAGATACGCGGCGGGATCACCGGCTTATCCGGCGTGCCCACCAGCATTTCCGGGCTGGCGCCCGAGACCTTGCGGTCGACAAGATACAGCCCGAACGCACCCAGCATGATGCCGAAGCTGATCAAGCCTCCCGCCCCCCAGGGCGTGAGCCCCAGGTTTTCTGCGGCGGCAATACCCGGCACCACCAGCGAAAAGGCGGTCGCCGCCAGCATGACCCCCGCACCAAAACCCAGCAGGGTGTCGCTCAACGCCGCCGGCATACGGCGAATCACCAGCACCGGCACCGCGCCCAGCGCAGTACCAAGCGCACAGATGGCCCCGCCCTGCAGCGCTCGCAAGATGCGCGGCTCCAGGTCGAGCCAGGCCAGGCCATGAGCCACCAGCAACGCCGTACCGACTAATAGAAGCAGGGAGCCAAATGCGTAGCGAAATAATCGTACGCTGCTGATCGCCAGTGTTTCAGTGCCCATGGTCGGCCTTAGGTCTTGTTGTGGAGTGAATATCAGGCCAATGCAGCCTGGTAGCGTGCGGCAACCTCGGGCCAGTTGATGACGCTATAGAATGCATTGATGTACTCCGGTCGTCGGTTTTGATACAGCAGGTAGTAGGCGTGTTCCCAGACGTCCAGGCCGAGGATCGGCGTATTGCCGCTCATCAACGGGCTATCCTGGTTACCGCTGCTTTCCACCACCAAGGTCTTTTGCGGGGTCACACTCAACCAGGCCCAGCCGCTGCCGAAGCGGGTCAACGCCGCCTTGGTAAAAGCCTCTTTGAAGCTGTCGAAGCCCCCCAACTGCTCGTCGATGGCCCGGCCCAGAACACCCTCGGGTTTTCCGCCACCCGTCGGCGACATGACCGCCCAGAACAGCGAGTGGTTGGCATGGCCGCCTCCCTGGTTGACCACGGCAGTGCGCAATTTCTCCGGGAGTTTTTCAACGCTGGACACCAGCTTCTCCACCGGCCAGCCCGCAAACTCAGTGCCCTCGACCGCAGCATTGAGATTATTGATGTACGTCTGGTGATGCTTGGTGTAGTGAATTTCCATGGTTTGCGCATCGATATGGGGTTCGAGGGCGTCAAAGGCATAAGGCAGGGCCGGCAGGGTGTAGGTCATATCAATGTGCTCCATATTGAGAGGGGGTCGGTTGCGTCGCAGCACCGCCCAGCAAACGATGGGTGCGCGGGTATTCGCCGTGATCGCTGATGAAATTCAACAGTTCGACATAGGTTTTGCTGCTCTGGCGCAGCGCTGCCTCACGCAACTGCGGACTGAGCCGTGGGTCTTGCATGGTCTGCAGCAGCCGTTGGTGAATGGCGCAGAGGTATTCCGCGCTTTCCTCAGGCTGGTTGAGACGCAGGTGCAGGTCTGCCAGGTTGTGGTGGGAGATAACGCAAGCCGCCACCGCTTCGTCGGCATCCGCCCAGCGTTCGAACAACACTTGGGCCAGGGCCAGGGCTTGCAGGTAGGCCTCACGGGCGTCAACCAGTTCGCCTGCCATAAAGCAGCGATTGGCCCGTTCGATCGTGCGTTTCCAGTGCTCCATGGTGAACCTCCAAAGCGGGGTCGATGATCACACGCCGCCAGCCGTGAGCTTTTCCGGGTCCAGCAGGACTTCCAGTTGGCTGCGCGGCAGGTCGGTGTGTTCGAGGGCGACATCGATCACCGGACGGCCCTGCTGATAAGCCTGCTTGGCGATTTCGGCGGCCTTTTGGTAACCAATGATCGGGTTGAGGGCGGTGACCAGAATCGGGTTGCGCGACAATGCTTCCTTGAGCTTCGCTTCGTTGACCTTGAAGCTTGCGATGGCCTTGTCTGCCAGCAAACGGCTGGCGTTGGCCAGCAGCTCCAGGCTGCTGAGCAGGTTCTGGGCGATGATCGGCAGCATCACGTTCAGTTCGAAGTTGCCCGATTGGCCGGCCACGGTAATCACCGTATCGTTGCCGATGACTTGCGCGGCCACCATGGCCGTGGCCTCGGGGATTACCGGATTGACCTTGCCCGGCATAATCGAAGAACCCGGCTGCAGCGCCTCCAGTTCGATTTCGCCCAGGCCTGCCAGTGGACCGGAGTTCATCCAGCGCAGGTCATTGGCGATCTTCATCAGCGACACCGCAGTGGCTTTCAACTGGCCGGAGACGGCGACGGCGGTGTCCTGGGAGCCAATCAACGCAAACAGGTTCTTGCCCGGCGTGAACTTCACCTGGGTCAGGTGGCTCAGGTGCCCGCTGAAGCGTGCGGCAAACTCAGGGTGGGCGTTGATGCCGGTGCCTACGGCCGTGCCACCCTGGGCCAGCGCCTGCAGTGCCGGCAACAGGTCCTGCAAGTGGCCGATATTGGCCTTGAGTTGCTGCGCCCAACCATTGAGCACCTGGCTCATGCGCACAGGCATGGCATCCATCAAGTGGGTGCGCCCGGTCTTGATGAACGGGTGAACCGCTTCGGCTTTTTGCTCGATCACCTGCACCAGGTGCAGCAAGGCCGGCAGCGTCTGCTCGTGCAGCACCAGCGCGGCGCTGACATGAATGGTGGTAGGAATGATGTCGTTACTGCTTTGCCCGCAGTTGACGTGGTCGTTGGGGTTTACCACCTCGCCCAGCAAGCGACTGGCCAGGGTTGCAATCACTTCGTTGGCGTTCATGTTGGAACTGGTACCGGAGCCGGTCTGGAAAATATCCACCGGGAAGTGCTGCATGTAGTCGCCTTCCAACAGACCCTGGGCGGCATCGACAATGGCCTTGCCCTGCCCTTCGCTGATTTGCTTGAGGTCGACGTTGGCCCTGGCTGCGGCGGCTTTGGCCAGGATCAGCGCGCGAACGAATTGCGCCGGCATGCGCTGATGGCTGATCGGAAAGTTGTTCACCGCGCGCTGGGTTTGCGCGCCGTACAGGGCTTCGGCGGGGACTTGCAGTTCGCCCATGCTGTCGCGTTCGATACGGGTGTTACTCATCATTTGATCCTTGCACCAGGTCGGAGAAAGAGAGGGATGGCAGCAATTGGCAGGTCGCCAACTGCCAGGCAAACGCCTGCCAGCGCTTGAGCCGGCAGGCGCAGTGGGAGAGTTTTTCCAGGTCACGCAGCGGGCGCCAGGCCTGGTCCAGACACAGGGCGCGCCAATGCCACGGCAGCGCGACATCGTTGGCGGTGTCGATGAGCAGGCGAAATGAGGTTTCGGCGATTGTCCACGGGTGCGTTGCGGTGCAACACGCCAGGTACCGCCCCTCATTGAGGTAATGTTCGATCAGGCGAGGTTCATTGGGGTCGAGCCCGCAGCGGATCTGCCGACTCATCCAGCGCCAACTTTCCAGGTACGGGTCCTCACGCAAGACAGAACTCATGATCCACACTCATCCAGTAATGATATTCATTATTAAATGATATTGAGAATCAAAACAAGAACAGTGGGTCGATCCTGCCTCACAGAGCCACAAAAAAAGGCGCGCCATCATCGAGATGGCGCGCCTTTTTGGTGAAGCGTCGCAGGTCAGCTGCCGGCGACAGTCATCCGTTCAATCAACACGGAGCCGGTGCGGATATTGCTGCGCAGCTCCAGATCGTTACCCACGGCAACGATCTGCTTGAACATATCGCGCATGTTGCCGGCGATGGTCACTTCCTGGACGGCGAACTGAATCTCGCCGTTTTCCACCCAGAATCCCGCCGCGCCACGGGAATAGTCACCCGTCACCATGTTCAGGCCGTGGCCCATCAATTCGGTCACCAGCAGGCCGCGGCCCATGCGACGCAACAGGGCCGCCTGGTCTTCATCGCCATGGGTCACGAACAGGTTATGGACGCCGCCGGAGTTGGCGGTGCTGGGCAGGCCAAGCTTGCGGCCCGCGTAGGTGCCCAATACATAAGACACCAACTCGCCTTTCTCGACGAACGGCTTGGCGTAAGTGGCCAGGCCATCGCCGTCGAACGAGGCGCTGCCCATGGCGCGCATGAGGTGCGGACGCTCATCGATGGTCAGCCATTCAGGGAACAGCTGCTGGCCGATCGCGCCTTCCAGGAACGAAGACTTGCGATAGAGGTTGCCGCCGGAAATCGCCCCGAGGAAACTGCCGAACAGGCCACCGGCCAATTCGGCGGAAAACAGCACCGGCACCTCGCACGTGGGTACCGGGCGGGCGCCCAGGCGACTGGCAGCACGCTGCGCAGCGCGCTGGCCAATGCTTACCGGGTCTGCCAGCAACTCACCCTGACGATTCACGTCGTACCAGTAATCCCGCTGCATCTGGCCATTGGCTTCAGCGATCATCACGCAGCTCAGGCTGTGACGGGTGGACGCATAGCCCCCGATAAAACCATGGCTGTTGCCGTACACACGGCAACCCTGATGGGTGCTCAGCGTGGTGCCGTCGGCGTTCTTGATGCGAGCATCGGCGTCGAACGCTGCCGCTTCGCAGGTCAGCGCCTGCTCGATGGCTTGCTCGGGCGTGATGTCCCAGGCGTGGAACAGATCGAAATCCTGCAAGTCCTTGGCCATCAACGCTTTGTCGGCCAAGCCCGAGCTTTCATCCTCGGAGGTGTGCTTGGCGATTGCCAAAGCAGCGGCGACGGTCTCGCGAATCGCCTCCGGGCCGCTGGCCGACGTGCTGGCCGAGCCCTTGCGCTGGCCCACGTACAAGGTAATGCCGAACCCCTGGTCGCGGTTGAATTCGACGGTTTCCACTTCCCGCTGACGTACCGACGTCGACAGCCCCTGCTCCAGCGACACCGCTACTTCACAGGCGCTGGCCCCCTGGCGCTTGGCCTCGGCAAGGATCTGCTCGACTTGTTCCTGCAGTGCCGGTAACGCTTGCGGACCGACGCTTTGGGCTGCACTCATGGTGTTCTCCACTCAAATTCTGCTCTCGGTTAAGGCCGTCGAGCGACCGGGCCGGACAAGCGGCCCCCGACTGGTTATCATGGCGGCGTTTCTTTGCGGACTGCCACCATGGTTGATTCTTACGACGACTCCCTCGATGGGGAGAAAAGCAAAACCCAGGTCAAACGCGAGCTGCATGCTCTGGTTGACCTTGGCGAGCGCCTTACAACGCTCAAGAAAGACTTGATTGCCAAACTGCCACTGACCGACGAAATGCGTCGGGCCTTGGCCGATGCGCCTAAGCACACCGCGAATATCGCGCGCAAACGGCACATCATGTTTATCGGCAAGCTGATGCGCGATCAGGACACTGACGCCATTCTGGCCTTGCTCGATCAAACCGATGCCTCCACTCGCCAGTACAACGAACGCTTCCATAACCTGGAACGCTGGCGTGACCGCCTGATCTCGGGCGATGACGCCGTGCTGGAAAAATTCGTATTGGACTATCCGGAAGCGGACCGCCAGCAATTGCGCTCCCTGATCCGTCAGGCCCAACACGAACAGGCGCATAACAAGGCGCCTGCCACCAGCCGTAAAATCTTCAAATACATCCGTGAGCTGGACGAGACTCAACGCGGTCTGCGCTGATCCTCTTCCCCGGGTGGCGACCTTCGCCACCCGAAGCTCCACGGCTTACGACCCCGTGCCACCCACGGTGATCGCATCGATTTTCAAGGTTGGCTGGCCCACGCCCACCGGCACCGACTGCCCATCCTTCCCGCACGTGCCCACGCCGCTGTCCAGCGACAGGTCGTTACCCACCATCGACACCTTGCTCATGGCCTCCGGCCCATTACCGATCAATGTAGCGCCCTTGACCGGTGCGGTAATCTTGCCGTCTTCGATCAAGTACGCCTCGCTGGTGGAGAACACGAACTTGCCGCTGGTGATATCCACCTGCCCGCCACCGAGGTTGGCGCAGTAGATGCCGCGCTTCACCGAGGCAATGATTTCTGCCGGATCGCTTTCACCCCCGAGCATGTAGGTGTTGGTCATGCGTGGCATCGGCAGGTGGGCATAGGATTCGCGGCGACCGTTGCCGGTGCGCGCCACGCCCATCAGCCGGGCGTTGAGCTTGTCCTGCATGTAGCCCTTGAGCACGCCGTTTTCGATCAGGGTGGTGCACTCCGTCGGCGTGCCCTCGTCATCCACACTTAACGAACCCCGGCGACCGGCCAGGGTGCCGTCATCGACAATGGTGCACAGCTTGGATGCGACCATCTCGCCCATGCGCCCGCTATAGGCCGAACTGCCCTTGCGGTTGAAGTCGCCTTCCAGCCCATGCCCTACGGCTTCGTGCAGCAACACACCGGACCAGCCCGAGCCCAGCACCACCGGCAAGGTACCGGCCGGCGCAGGAATCGCTTCCAGGTTGACCAGTGCCTGGCGCAGCGCTTCACGGGCGTAACCCATGGCGCGGTCTTCAGCGAGGAAATAACGGTAGTCGGTACGCCCGCCGCCGCCATGGCCACCGCGTTCGCGGCGACCGTTCTGCTCGACGATCACACTGACGTTGAAACGCACCAGTGGCCGTACATCCGCCGCCAGCCCGCCGTCGGTGGACGCGACAAGGATGCGCTCCCACACACCGGCCATGCTCACGGTGACCTGCTGGATACGCGGGTCGAGGGCACGAGTAGCCGCGTCAACACGCTTGAGCAGCTCGACCTTTTCCGCGCGGCTGATCACTTCCAGCGGATTATCCGGCGCGTACAACTGAGCCACGTCCTGGGTACTGAACGCCTGCACCGTGCCGTTCTGGCCTGCGCGGGAAATCGAACGCGCCGCACGCGCCGCCAGGCCCAGGGCCTCCAGGGTAATGGCGTTGCTGTAGGCAAAACCGGTTTTTTCGCCCGATTGCGCGCGAACTCCTACACCCTGGTCAAGGTTGAAACTGCCTTCCTTGACGATGCCGTCTTCCAGCGCCCAGGACTCGGAAATCTGCCCCTGGAAATACAGGTCGGCCGCGTCGATCCCTGGCCCGGCCAGATCGCCCAGCACGGTTTGCAGATTTTCGATGGTCACGCCACCGGGTGCCAGGAGATGTTCACTGACTGAGGACAACAACTCGCTCATAGGTTTGGCCTTAAATTCATCGTTCTGAAGCAGGTCGCTGTGCGCCCTGCGAGAAAAAGCGCCGATGGTTGACCACCGGCATGCGCGCCCGTATCGACGCCTGTTCACTGCTGTCGCGTTCGGCCACCAGCACCGCTTCGCCTTGATCCTGCCGGGCCAGCACGCGCCCCCAGGGATCGATAATCGCTGCGTGCCCATGGGTTTCCCGTGGCCCCGGGTGCACACCGCCCTGGGCGGCCGCCAGCAGGTAACACTGGGTTTCGATGGCCCGCGCGCGAATCAGCACATCCCAATGCGCAGCGCCGGTTACCGCTGTAAACGCCGAGGGCGCACTGATCAACTCAGCCCCCGCCGCACGCAACTCGCTGTATAACTCAGGGAAGCGCAGGTCGTAACACACCGTCAGCCCCAAGCGCCCCACGGGCGTATCCGCCACGACCACATTGCTTCCGAAAGCATAGTCGTCGGATTCGCGATAGCGACCTCGGGCGTCCGCTACATCCACGTCGAACAAGTGCAGCTTGTCGTAACGAGCGACGACTTCACCACGGTCGTCGATCAGCAGCGAGCAGGCGTTGGGCTTTGCGTCCGGTTGATCCCTGGGTGGCAACGGTATTGTGCCCGCCACTATCCATAAGGTGAGGTCGCGGGCGGTCTGTTTCAACCAGGGCAGGATCGGACCTTCACCCATTGTCTCGGCGCGACCGATATCGGCCATGTCACGGCGGCCCATGGCGGCAAAGTTCTCCGGCAGTACCGCAAGCCTGGCGCCATCCGCCGCCGCGCGTTCCAGCAGGCGGCGTGCCTGGGCCAGGTTAGCCGGCACATCACTCTGGCTGACCATTTGAATTACCGCAAAGGACATGGGCCGACACTCCGTAAAGGGCATGCGACCATGCTACTCCACAGCCTCTCAGTTTGGCTTTTCAAATGGCTTGTCGAAGGTGATTTTCGGGTCTTTCCAGGGGCCTTGCACGGTGTACTGCACACTGGCGAAGCGCGATACCCGGTCGCCGATCAACTTGTCGATCAGGAACAACGCACCGCCGATGGCCGGCGCGCCGACGATCAACGCCGCAATGGGCAGGTTGTTGGTGACCGGCAGGGTCACCAGCAACTTGGCATCGACGCGATCCGCCACCAGGTCCAGGGTGCCATTGAGTTCCAGGTTGGTGGACGGCCCGGTCATGGTGATGGGCTCACGGGTCACGAACACACCGTCACTGGCCGCCAGCAAACCCTTGACCCGGTCATAGCTCAAGCCCTTGCCGAGCAAGTCGGAGAAGTCCAGGCGCAAACGGCGGCCAATGGAATTGAAGTTAAGCAGGCCGAACACCCGCAGCGCCTGGGCGCCACCCTCCACTTCCACAAACTGGCCTCTACGGAACGCTGCGTCCAGGCTACCGGAGAACCGCTTGGGCCCGACCCAGGCGGGCGAGCCCGGCCAGCGACCATCCACGTCCAGATGAAAGTCCTCGCTGGTCACCGTGGGCGCAAACCCCCACCCCTTGAGCACGTCAGCGATATTCTTGCCGTCCAGTCGTCCTTTGTACCAACTGCTGCTGGCCCCCGGCGCGCCTTCCCAACCACCGGCCCCGTTGAGTTGCATGCCCTTGAGGCCCAGGTTCAGGTTGTTGAAGGCCATGCCCCTGGCGGTCGGGCGGATTTTCAGCGACCACGCGCCCACCAGGTCCGGGCCCTGGAACAGTTGGTCGATGGCGATATCCAGCGCAGGAATTTCCTTGGGGTCGACATCGGCCAATGGGTCCGGCGCGTTCTCGTCAGCCTGCACGGTAGGGTCCACGGCGGGCAGCTTCACGTATTGCAGGTTGACGGCAATGGGCGCGCCCTTGGCATCCGGCAGATTCACCGTGCCCTTGGCTTGCTGGCTGTCGAACTGCAGGCCCCAGGCCACGGGCTTGCGATCCAGCTGCAGTTTGACCTGGTCGAATTGAGTACCAAAGCCGGTCAGCTTGCCCACCTTGAAATCGGCGCCACTGAGCAGTTGTTTGGCACTGCCGCCCGGATCGTTACCCGCGTAACGGTTCGCGAGTTTTTTCCACGGGTCGATATCCAGCTCTGAGAGCACCCCGCGAACGCGCAGCCCCTTGGCGCCGGGTAATACCGCATCGCCATTGCCGAGGAACAATTCGCCGCGTCCATCATTGAAATTATCCGACGGCGCCGCAAAGGTGAAATTGGCCAGCTCACCGTAATCAAACCAGTAACGGCGCTCAGCGCCCTGCAAGGTCATGCGGAACGTACTGTCACGGCCCTGGCTCGCCGGCATGCCGAATGGCGCCGGCAGATCCACCGCAACGCCCTTGAGATTGGAGTCGACCATCAGCTGACTGTCCGCGCCGTCCAGGATGACTTGCAACTGGTACGGGATATCGCCGGACACCGGCAGCGGCTGGCTGATTTTCAGCCAGTCCGTGAGCCGCTTGACCGTGACCTGCCCCTTGGCGGTGACGCGGGTGCTGATGGCGCCGGGCTTGCCTTCGGCAAAAATCTGCGCGGTGATCGGGCGGTCAAACGCCTGGGCCGAAATATTCTGGCCGCTCAAGCCCTTGGCGCTGTCGAAACGGAAATCACCCTTGAGTTGGGTCAGGTCCAGGGTGGGCTCCGCCAATTGCAGGCGCGCCTTGTCGGTCTTGAAGTCGACCACGATTTTGGGTTCGGTGCCCTTGGCCAGGGGCACATCCAGGTCCAGGCTGCCTTGCAGGTTGCCCTCGCCCTTCCAGCCCGCAAAGGTGGAGGCGGTGCCGATCGGGGCTTCCTGGAGGATTTTCAGACCATCGCCCAACCCACCGGAGAATCCGCCGGTGAGCAGCAGGTGGCTGTCTTGGCCGGCCGGCGCGTGAGGGATATTGACGTAGACGTCCTTGACCTGGGTATCGAGCAACTGACCCTTGCTGGCCAGGATGCGCACGCCGCTCTCCTCGACGAATACCTCACCCTTGACCTTGCTCACATGGGGCCAGCCCGGCTGGAACGCCAACTCGGCATCGTGCACCTTGAAGAACAGGCTGATATTGCGTGAGGCCGGCAGCGCGTTGTGGCTCAGCGAGCCCTGGTACTGGAAGAATCCTTCGTCTACCGCGCCTTTGAGGATCGCCGTGCGCAACCACTCATCCAGCGCCGGGCTCAACACGGCGGGCAGATACTTGGGGGTGAAACGACCATCGCCATCGACCATGCCGACCCGCAGGTCCATGTAGTCCTCCTGGCTATGGTCGAAATGCAGGCGAATCAGGAAGTCCGCAGCGACCTTGCCTTCCTCCCCCAGCACCTTGATATACGGTGCGATGAGCGTGAAGCCCTGTTTGTCCAGCGTCCAGGTCAGGCGCGCATTGGCCTGGATGTACTGCCAGGGCTTGGCGAAGATCGGCGACAGATGCAGGGAAAAGTCCTTGCTGTCCATGCGCAACTCGCCATGGCCAAGGTCGCCGCTGATGCTGCCGGACACATTGCGCGCGGCCGGTGCGCCGAAATACGCGTCAAAGCCGACACGCTCAAGGTTGGCGGCAAAACTGACTTTCCGATCGGTGCTGTCCTGTGGGCGGAAGTCCACGAGCACATTGCGCAACAGGCCGGTGGCTTTGAGGTGCTCGACGGCCTTGGCGAAACCTTCCGGCAGCGGTGCCAGGGCATTGAGCAAGGGCGTGATGGGGGTCAGGTCGAGCCGGTCGGCCTGAAGTTTCCACACTTCCTGATCTTTATCGGTCGCCAGGTTCTGCTGCAGTTGCAGGCGTGATTCCCAGCGGGTTTCGCCGATATTCATCGCCAGCGAATCAAACAGCACCTTGAGGCCGCCGTCGCTGCGTTGCACATAAGCGGTCAGGGCGAGGTTCTCGATGTGTACCGGCTTACGCTCGGCGTAGCTGCCCTTGACTTGCGGTGAATCGAGGCGCACCACGGCGCTCTGTAAGGTGCCGTTGGCCCAATTGAGCCAGAACTCACCGCCGGCCTTGAGCTGGGTGAGCTTCCATTGCTGGGTCAGCCGGGACGGAATCCACTTGGCCCAGTCGCTTTGAGGCAGGCTCAGGTAGGCCTCGACCTCGGCGTCTTTCCATTGGCTGGCGCGCATGCGGCTGCGCAGGCTCAAGGCCAGCGGTTGGCCGTCGGGTAATGTCAGGCGCGCGTCCACGCGTTGTCGGGTCGTGCCGGTGTGCAGGTTCAGGCCTACATACGTCACGGTCACCGGCGCGCGGTCGAACGGTTGCAGCGTCACCTGGCTGTCCAGCACCGATACGCGCTTGACCATTTGCATGCGGGTGAGCAGTTGCTCCGGGTCCAGTGGCTGGTCGTCCTGTATGGGCAAGCCTTGCAGCGCCCAGCGACCGTCCTTGTCTTCCTTGACGCTCAACTGCAAGCCGCTGACTTGCAGGTGGGCGATGCGCACTTCACGGGCCATCAGGCTGGCCCAGAGGTCGGGCACCACCTCAACCTGGTCCAGCCGCAACGCACTGCTGCCCTCACCGACCATCACGTCATGGGCCAGCAGTATTGGCGCAAATCCGCTCCAGCGGCCTTCGAGGCTGCCAATATGCACAGGCATCTGTACGGCAACCTGGGCCTTGGCTTCGACTTCAGCGCGGTATTCGGCCACCAGCGGGGTCAATTCACGGCCCAGGCTCACGTACACCGCCGCCACTACCAGCAGCAACGCACACAGGCCCAGTCCCCAACGGGTCAAAGCGGCAAAAAAGCGTATCAGACGCTCCATGTCAGGCGACCCTCAAGGCAGTGGTCGGACCACAGGTCTGCGCCTGTCGGTCTCGAAAAGAGAAAGCGAATGGGGATCAGAGCAGCACCACGTCGTATTGTTCCTGGGAGTACATGGTTTCGACCTGAAAACGAATGGTGCGCCCGATAAAGCCCTCCAGTTCAGCGACGTTACCCGACTCTTCATCCAGCAGGCGGTCCACCACTTTCTGGTTGGCGAGCACTCTATAACCTTCGGCCTGGTAGGCGCGTGCCTCCCGTAGAATTTCGCGGAAAATCTCGTAGCAAACCGTTTCCGGGGTCTTCAATTTGCCGCGGCCCTGGCAACTGCTGCAGGGCTCGCACAGCACTTGTTCAAGGCTTTCGCGGGTGCGCTTGCGGGTCATCTGCACCAGGCCCAGCTCGGTGATGCCAATGATGTTGGTCTTGGCGTGGTCGCGCTCCAGCTGCTTTTCGAGGGTGCGCAGGACCTGGCGCTGATGCTCGCCATCTTCCATGTCGATGAAGTCGATGATGATGATGCCGCCCAGGTTGCGCAGGCGCAGTTGGCGCGCAATCGCGGTGGCCGCTTCGAGGTTGGTCTTGAAGATGGTTTCTTCGAGGTTACGGTGGCCCACGAACGCGCCGGTGTTGACGTCAATGGTGGTCATGGCTTCCGCCGGGTCCACCACCAGATAACCGCCGGATTTGAGCGGGACCTTGCGCTCCAGGGCTTTCTGGATTTCGTCTTCGACGCCATACAGGTCGAAGATCGGCCGCTCGCCCGGATAGTGCTCCAGGCGGTCGGCAATTTCCGGCATCAGCTCGGCGACAAATTGCGTGGTGCGCTGGAAGGTTTCCCGCGAGTCGATGCGAATTTTCTCGATCTTCGGGCTGACCAGATCGCGCAAGGTACGCAACGCCAGGCCGAGGTCTTCATAGATCACGCTGGGCGCGCCAATGGTCTGGATCTGCGCCGCGATCTGGTCCCACAGCCGCCGCAGGTAGCGGATATCCATCAGGATTTCATCGGCGCCCGCGCCTTCGGCGGCGGTGCGCAGGATAAAACCACCGGCTTCCTTGATGCCTTCGGCGGCCACGCAGTCGCTGACCACCTTCTTCAGGCGCTCGCGCTCGGCTTCATCTTCGATTTTGAGGGAAATCCCCACATGGGCGGTACGCGGCATATACACCAGGTACCGCGAAGGAATCGACAGTTGAGTGGTGAGCCGGGCGCCCTTGGAGCCGATGGGGTCCTTGGTGACCTGCACCACCAGGCTCTGCCCTTCGTGCACCAGGGCGCTGATGCTTTCCACCGCCGGGCCTTCGCGCAGGGAGATTTCCGAGGCATGGATAAACGCGGCGCGGTCCAGGCCGATGTCGACGAAGGCCGCCTGCATGCCCGGTAATACGCGTACCACCTTGCCTTTATAGATATTGCCGACGATCCCGCGCTTCTGGGTACGTTCCACATGCACTTCTTGCAGAACACCGTTCTCTACCACCGCCACGCGCGATTCCATCGGCGTGATATTGATCAGAATCTCTTCACTCATGGCTGGGTCTCGTTCAGGCGTTTTCACAATAGTGACCGACCGCTAATGGCTTGGCGCGAAAGTAGAAGCGCTCAGCACGCGTTAAGGTTTTGCCAACAGGGTATGCCGAATTGGCCCAGCAGTTGCGCGGTTTCGCACACCGGCAGGCCGACCACGGCGGAATAGCTGCCATTGAGCCCGCTCACGAACACCGAGCCAAGCCCCTGGATAGCATAGCCGCCAGCCTTGTCCCGGGGTTCGCCGCTGTGCCAGTAGGCCGTCGCTTCTTGGACAGAAATGTCGCGAAAAATGACTCGGCTGCTGACACACCGGGTTTCACAGCGCTGGCCGTCGGTCAGGGCAACGGCCGTGAGGACTTCATGCTCACGCCCTGCCAGGGCCATCAACATGGCCAAGGCATCGGCCTGATCCACCGGCTTGCCAAGGATCTTGCCATCGACGATAACCGCCGTGTCGGCGCCCAATACGCAGATGCCTGTGGTTTGCTCGAGCGCAGCCAAACCCGCCGCGGCCTTGCTTCGCGCCAGGCGCTCGACATAAGCCACAGGGGTTTCGTGTGTGAGAGGCGTTTCATCGATGGCGGCGCTGACCACGGTGAAAGGCACACCGATCTGGGTCAACAACTCACGTCGCCGCGGGGAGCCCGAGGCCAGATAAAGCATATTCACTGCAGACTCTCCCTGTAGGGTTCGATAACCAGGCAGAGCCTCGCAATCCATCAATTGATTTTATAGCGACGACGTAACCCACGCAGGCCGAAACTGACCCAGGGCCACAGCAATGCGCTGACCAGCGCCGGCAACACCAGTGCCAGGGTAGGCTGGCGATTGCCGGTCAAGGCACTGAGCCAGAGTTGAACGAGCTGCGCCAGGCCGAAGATCACCAGGATCACCAGGCACTGCTGCCACATCGGGAACATGCGCAAGCGCTGCTGCAACGACAGCACCAGGAACGTAATCAGGGTCAGGATCAGTGCATTCTGGCCCAGCAAGGTGCCATAGAGCACATCCTCCGCCAAGCCCAGGCACATCGCAGTGACCATGCCCACTTTGTGCGGCAGGTTCAACGACCAGAACGCCAACAGCAGGGCCAGCCACAGCGGCCGCAGGATTTCCATGAATTGCGGCAGCGGTGAAACGCTGAGCAGCAAGCCGATGGCAAAGGTCAGCCAGACAATCCAGCCATTGCGCGATTGAGTGCTGGCCATTATTCCTCCCTCTGCCGCGTTGTGGCCGGGGCGGTGGTCGCGGGCCTC
>NZ_CVTO01000055.1:0-3194 GCF_900004715.1 Pseudomonas sp. 24 E 13 | reverse complement strand
TGAGTGCCAATATCCGCAATCAACTGCACCTGCCGCAGCCGTTTCTGCTCTTTCTCCTTATCGAAGATGGGGCTGATGGCGCCGTTGGCGTGTTCAACATCGTGGCTCA
The DNA here is from genome assembly GCF_900004715.1 of Pseudomonas sp. 24 E 13. Classification (NCBI taxonomy): domain Bacteria; kingdom Pseudomonadati; phylum Pseudomonadota; class Gammaproteobacteria; order Pseudomonadales; family Pseudomonadaceae; genus Pseudomonas; species Pseudomonas sp. 24 E 13. Next base: position 3,085 of record NZ_CVTO01000055.1, on the reverse strand, counting down.
GCGTTGCCACGTCCTGCTGCTGTTTGGCAGGGTCGCGGATGTTGAGGGTGCCGTTGGAAATGGCCGAGGACGTGGTGCCGCTGTCGCTGTCGCCGTGGTTGAATCCGACCAAGCTGCCGGTGGGCATATTGCTGATGAACGCGTTGGTGCCATCGCTGCCACTGCTGATGCTGGCGCTCTGCAATTGGCTTGTGTACTCAGCCTTGTTCTTTAAAACGCTCCATCCCAGCGTACCGGTGTTCAGGCGGTTTTTGTCCGGCGTAGCCGTGCTGGCGATCACGCTGCCATCGAGTTGCGTATGGTTGCCCACATCAATCTGGTAGCCGCCCTTGCCGCCGAACAGGCCGGTCTGCTCCTGCACACTCTGGTATTTGGAGTCGATCTTGCTTTTGCTGATGCTCAGGTTTGCACTGCCACCGGTGCCGATGATGGCGAAGCTGACGCCTCCACTGACATCCGTTTGCTTGGACTTGTAGTTATCGGTGTCCTGCAGGCTTTGCAGCGTGAGGTCGCGACCCACGGTGGCGGTGATTTTGTCTGCACTGACTTGCGCGCCTTTGAGGGCAGTGTCTCGTCCGCTGATCAGGCTGACCTGTTTGCCGGCGTCCAGCGTTGTTTCCGTCCAGGTGGTGCCGGTGCCCTTCTCGTTGCCGGTGCCCTTGTTCGCATTGGCGAAGATGCTCAGGCCACTTTCTCCGGAACCCACGCCCAGACTGATGCCAATCGCTCCACCGCTGCTGCTGTTTTTGCCATCGAGCTTTTGATTGTTGGCCGCAGCCTCCAGGCGAATATCGCGCTCCGCAGCCAGCGTCATTTCATTGCTGGCCTGGAGCTTGCTGCCTTGAACGCGGATATCACCGGCGTCTCCCGGCGTGCCATTCCCCTGCGCCACGATGGTGAGGTTATTGCCCGCCGTCAGGTTGCTGCCCTGGCTGAGGGTTTGTTCCTGCGTCTGTTTGGAGTCGGACTTCTGCGACCCCAGGGAGATGCTGATACCTACAAACTGCCCAGCGTTGGCGCCGGTCATGCCGCCATTCTGCTGCGCCGCTTGCCACGCCTGCACCCCCGTCAAACCCGCCTTCACACCTTGCAGCGCCGAGAGGCGACCGTCGTCCTCGCTTTTGGCTTGCTTGGCAGTTCGGTAAGCGGAGTCCACCGCGCTACCCACGGTGCCGGAGAGTGCCAGGGTCAAACCACTGGTTTTGCTTTTGGCCGTCTGTTCGCTGCGGTTGTTGTTTTCGGACGCCAGGATGCTGACATTTTGCCCAACCAGGCTGATGTCTTTACCGGCAACCACGTCAGAGCCTTTGATGGTGAGGTCTTTGCCCGCCCGGATATCCACGCTGCCCAGCACGCTGCCGATGTTGCTGGCCCGGGTGGTTTCGGTGCTGCTGGTGAGGGTGTTTTTATTGCTGCTTGAACCCAACGTAACGCCGATGCCGCCGCTGCTCATCAAGCCCGATTTTTTGGTCGAGGACGAATGGCTTTGCTCGAAGGTTTCCGTCGCGCCGTCGATCACCACATTACGCCCGGCAATCAGGCTGGTGGCGTTCGTGGACACCACGTCACTGGCGCTTGTGCCGATGTCTCGACCGGCACGCACGACCACCGTGTCGGCGCTGATGGAGGAACCCCGTTGGGTAATCTGGTTACTGCTGTCGATGCGCGTCTTCTGGCTGCTGGAGAGCAAGCCGTTGCTGGTCTTGGTCTTGCGGTAGTAGCTGTAGTCGCTGTCTTGGGCGGCGTTCAGCGTCAGATCATTGCCCGCATAGAGATAGGCTTCCTTGCCCGCGCTCGCGCGGCTGGCGCTGACGGCGAGGTCGTTGCCTGCACTCAGGGAGAGATTGTCGCCGGCCACCAATGAGGTGCCTACCTGCTGAACGTGATCCTCTTTGCTGGTCACCTTCTTGGAATTAAACGCCGAATGCTGTTCATTCGCCGCCGAAGCCAGGTTCACATTGCCCTTGGCCACCAACGCCAGATCACGCGTGGCATTCAACTGGCTGCCGATGGCGCTGATGTCCCGTGCCGCCACAATCTGGAAGTCCCGCCCGGCTTCTACCACCGTGCCGTACTGGGTCACGTTGCTGCTGCGTGAGTAGGTGCTGACGACATTGGCGTTACGTTGTTCGGCGGTGACGAGGTTCACGTCACGCCCGGCCTGGATGCGGGTGTCGGTACCGCTCTTGAGTACACCGCCGGTGCTGTTGACGTCGCGACCGGCTTGCAGGGTCAGGCTGTTGGCGGCTTCGATGCGCGCGGCGTTGTCGACGAAGTCGGTGCGTTCGGTGCGATAGCCGCTGCTGCTCTGGTGGCTGGTGACGGTGCGTTCGTTGAGCACATCGCCATTTACCGCGCGCACGCTGACGTCGCGCCCGCTGATGATGCCGCCGGCGCGGTTGGTGAGGCTGTTGCCGGCCAGCAGGTCGAGACGGTTGCCCGCTGCGATGAGGCCACTGTTGACCATGTTGCGCCCGGCGCTGGCGGCCAGGTTCTGGGTGGCACGCAGAGTGCCGACGTTGGTGAGGTCGGTGCCGCTGACCAGGCTCAGGTCGCTGCCGGTGATCAACGCGCCATTGGGCGCCAGGCGGTTGTTGGCCTGGGCCAGGTAGAGCACCGGCACCAGCACTTGCTGGCCGGCGACGGTGGCGTTTTCCATCCACACGATGTCGTGGGTCAGGGCCGCGACTTGTTCGGCGGTGAGGCTTACACCCACCGACAAATTGAGCGCCTGACGGCTGCCGATGGCGTTGTCCATCAGGTACTTGAACATCGCCGTGTCGCTGGTTTGGCCGTCGATGAAGCGCTGGCCGGTGCGGGCAATGACCGCTTGCTGGATCAGGCGCTGTTCATAGAGGCCGTCGCCCAGGCGTTTTTGCGCCTGGTCGGGGTCGTAGCCGAGCTTGGACAGCATGTAATCGGAACTGAGGAACTGGCCGAGATTGGTCAGCTGCGGGTTGGTTTCGATCAGGTATTTCTGTGGGTTGGAGACGAACTGGCTGTCCGGCAGGCCTTGCACGCGGTTGATGTTGACACCGTCGGCCGAGGTGCCGGCGGCGGGTACAACCGGCCCGGAAGCCGGGGC